>JALAHE010000325.1 GCA_022712075.1 Galactobacter sp. | reverse complement strand
GAGGGGAGGGCACTTCCTTCGAAAGCAAAGCGAGGGCAAACGACGGTGCGCGCGATGGGCGCGCGTGAAGGAGGGCGCCGCCGGTAGTGAGCGGCGGCGCTGGGAGTGGGGGGAGCGCTTAGCTCAGGAGGGCGCCGAGGGCCACCTCGACCATGGGCTCGAAGCGCGTCTCGCGCTCCTCGGAGCTCATGGCCTCCTCCCGCAGGAGGTGATCGGTGACGTTGCAGACGGCGAGGGCCTCGATGCCCTCGGCTGCGGCGATGCCGTACAGCGCAGCGGCCTCCATCTCCACGGCGAGCGTGCCGTGCGCGGCGAGGGCCGCGGTCTGCTCGGGGCGATCCGAGTAGAACGTGTCGGAGGAGAAGATCGGGCCCACGCGGTGGGCGATGCCCTGCTCGCGGGCCGAGACGACGGCGCGCTCGAGGAGGGAAAAGGCGGGGGCATGCGAGAAGTGCACGCCGGGCACGCGGAAGGCGGCCATGGAGGAGTCGGTGTGGGCGGCGCTGCCGATGACGAGCTCGCCGAGCTGCACCTCGGGGGCCATGCCGCCGGCCGTGCCGACGCGGACGATGCGCTTGGCGCCGTAGAAGCGGATGAGCTCCGTGGCGTAGATGCTCATGGAGGGCATGCCCATGCCGGAGGCGAGGACCGAAACCTCGGTGCCGTTGACCGTGCCGGTGTAGCCCTCGATGCCGCGGACCTCGGTCACGAGGCGGGGCGAGGTGAAGAAGGACTGGGCGATGCGGCGCGCGCGGCGCGGGTCACCCGGCATGAGCACGAGCGGCGCAAAGTCGCCGGGCTCGGCACTGATGTGGGGAGTGGTCACGGGGTTCTCCTTCGAATGCTGCCAGCGCCGGGCGAGAGGGGGCATCGCCTCGCAGCGCGTTGACCAGAATATCGGTTCCGGGGCCGTGGTGCGCAACGTCGGTGGGGTGTCGTGTCGCACGCGCCGTCCGCGTCGTCACGCTCCCACCGCGCGGGGCGGGCGGATCTATTGTGAGTGGGTGACTCAGAATCTTGTGGTGCGTGACGCACATCTCGTTGGCTCCGTGAATCAGCCCACCGCGGAGGCGACCTTCCGGGCCGCGGCCGGTGCCCTCGGAGCCCTGGCTCCCCGTTTGCCCGACGGCGAGGTGGGCGAACGCTTCCACTGGATGCTCTTCCAGGGCAAGCGCCTCGAGGCCACGCCTGGCCTGGTCCGCGTGGACATGGACCCCATCCTGCACGAGGGCTTCGACCTGCGCCCGCTGGTGCTGGACGGCACCGTGGACGCCGCCGACCTCCAGGTGCCGGCGCTGGGCTACGCCGAGGCGGCACTCGAGTCCTACGCCGTGTTTGCGCGGCTGAAGGCCGAGGGCGTCATCGCCGGGGCGACGCGTTTCCAGGTGTGCCTGCCCTCCCCGCTGGCCCCGATCACGAGCTTCGTTGCGGCGCCCCTGCGTGCCGCCGTGTTGCCCGCCTACGAGGCGGCGCTGATCCGCGAGGTCGTGGCGATCTGCGCCGCGATCCCGGCCGAGCAGCTGGCCATCCAGGTGGACCGCGCCACCGAGTTTGGCTACATCGAGGGCGTCTCGATGGGAAGCGGGGCGCTCGAGCCGTTCTTCGCCCCCGAGGGAGCCTCGCCGCGGCAGATCGCCGTGGCGGCCGCCGCGCTGGCCCTGCCCCTGGCCTTGAGCGTCCCGGCCGGCGTGCAACTCGGCTTCCACCTCTGCTACGGCGATGTGGGGGAGAAGCACTTCGTGGAGCCCATGACCACCGAACACCTCGTGACCGTGGCGCAGGCCCTGAGCGACGGCGCCGCCCGCGCCGTGGACTGGATCCACCTGCCCGTGCCGATCGAGCGCGACGACGCCGCCTACTTCGCGCCGCTGGCGCGCCTGGCGCTGCAGGAGGGTACGCGCCTCTTCCTGGGCGCGGTGCACCACGAGGACGGGGTGGACGGGGCCCGACGGCGCCTGGCCGCCGCCGCGCCGGCCCTCGCCGAGGCGGGCATCACCGAGATCGGGGTGGGCACGGAGTGCGGCTTCGGCCGCGGCCCGGCCGCACGCACGGAGCCGCTGATGCGCCTGCACGCCGAGGTGATCGCCGGGGCCTGAGCGCCTCTAGAACACCTTGCCAGGGTTCAGGACGCCGCGCGGGTCGAAGAGGGCCTTGATGCCGCGCTGCAGCTCGTGCTGCGTCTCGCCGAGCTCGTCCTTGAGCCAGCGGCGCTTGAGCAGGCCGATGCCGTGCTCGCCGCTCAGCGTGCCGCCGAGCGCGAGGCCCAGCGCGAAGAGCTCGCTCGCGGCCTCCCACACCACCTCGGGCACCTCGTCGCCCGGCACCACGAAGGTGGGGTGGAGGTTGCCGTCGCCCGCGTGGGCGGCCGTGGGGATGCTGAGCCCGAAGCGGGCCTCGATCTCGCGGATGCCGGCGAAGGCCTCCGCGAGGCGGTCCTTCGGTACGGCGACGTCCTCGACGAGCAGCGTGCCGCCGAGCCCCTCGAGCGAGGGGAAGAGCTCGCGGCGCAGGGCAAAGAGCTCGTGTGCCTCGTCCTGGTTGGCGGCCACGGAGCACGCGGCACCGTGGCGGGCGAGGATCGCGGCGATGGCCTCCAGCTCGGGGGCCCCGGCCACGCCGTCGGTCTGCACCAGGAGGTAGGCCTGCGCGCCGGGTGCCGCGTCCGTGCCAGTGTGGGCCGCCAGCGCGTCGAGGCTGGGCCGGTCCAGGAGTTCCATGGCCGCCGGGACGAGGCCCGCCTCGCTGACATCTGCGACGGCGCGGGCGGCCTCCTCGAGCGAGGTGAAGGCCGCACCGAGGGTGGGGGTG
>JALAHE010000324.1 GCA_022712075.1 Galactobacter sp. | reverse complement strand
GGGCAGGGGTGGGCAGGAGGCAAGGTCCGCCTCGCTGAGCCACTCGGGGATGGTGAAGCCGTGGCCGAGGAGGTCGAGTCCCTGCGCCACCAGGGTGCGCAGGCGCATCACCTGGGCCTCGTCGAGGGGAGTCTCCGGGAGTTCCTCTGCCCACGTCTCGAAGGCAGCCTGGGCCGCGGCGATGGCGGTGCGGATGAGCGTGGAGAGGAAGAGCCTCAGGGCCGGGGTGCCCTGCCCGGCGGGGGGAACCAGGGCGCGCACGCAATCGTCCCAGGTGCGTAGGCCGGCCTCGCGCAACTGGGGTTGGTCGCGCGTGATGAGCAGGACGCGGGCCGTCGGTTCCAGCAGTTCGAGGGAGAGGATCTCGTCGAGGGTGCGGGAGAGCAACTCGAGGATGTCGGTCCCCACGGGGTCTTGCTCGTCCATCCTCACCGCAGCCCGCTCGACGAGCGCCCGCAGCGGCTCGTGCAGCGCCTCCTCGAGCGAGCGGAAGTAGTTGAAGAAGGTCCGGCGAGAGACGCCGGCCTCCTCAGCCACGCGATCCACGGTGATCGACGAGAACTCCTGGGCCTCGGCGAGGCGCAGGACGGTGCCGGTGATCGCCCGGCGCGTGGCGAGCCGATTGAGCTCGCGTCGGGAGAGTGGGTCGCTGGCGACGGTGACGAGGGAAGTGGGAAGCACCCCTCAAGCGTGCCAGTGAAGGTGCACACCGTGCAACTTTGCACGCTGTGAAAACTCTGACAGCGCCTAGGCGCGCTCCCACGGGGCGATCGGGCCGGGCACGGTGGCAAAGAGCGGGTGGGGTTGGGCAATGTCGTCGAGACCCGGCAGGGCCTCGGGTGAGCGGGCCTCGAGCTTGGCGCGCAGGTGCTCGCGTTCGAGCGCCAGCTGACCCTCGCTCACCTCCATGACGCCGAGCCAGCGCTCGGGCACGGCGGGTCGCGTGGCGATGCGAGAGGCGTCGAAGCGGTAGCCCCGCGCGCTCGCCTCGGCGTGCAGGAAATGCAGGTACGCGCCGATCGCCGCCTCGGGGTCGGCCTGCTCGCGCCAGCGCTCAAGCTGCGGGTGCTTGGTGTAGCCGCGCGTCAGCCCGCGCAGCACTTTCTGGGCCAGCAGCGTCTCTCGCCAGCAGGCCACGAGGCCGGCGGCGTCGAGGTACTGAGGGTGCAGGCTCCACAAACGCATGGCACCCATCCTCGCATCGGAGCCCCGCGGTCGGTGGTACGCGGCACCCGGGCGCTAGAAGCGTGACGAGGACCCCGAGCCGGAGAAGCTGCCGCCGCCGCCGGAGTAACCGGAGGTGGAGCCCCCGGACGAGGAGGACGAGGATCGGGACGACTCGACGCTGGAGACCCCGGACTGATATCCGGTCGAGTAGTTCACCGACGACCAGAAGATCGTGGGGGACGTGATGTCCAGGATGGAGCCGCTGCGGCGACGGGAGCTCGATTGCGCCTCGTCCATCTGCTCGTGCATCTCCTCGGCCTCCCGGTCGGTTTTGGCGAAGGCGTCGATCTGGGCGGAGGAGTAGTCGCGCAGGCGCTGGGTGAGCTCGGCGCGCAGCGCCACGAGGCGATCGAGCGCGGCATCCACCTCGATGCTGCCCGCCTCCATCTGCGCGCTGACGTCCTGCAACTCCTTCTGCGCAGTGGGAAGCCAGGCGTCGAGCGCGGCGGAGGCCGCGGACATGGTCCCCTCGCGCTCGGCCGAACCCCAGAATCCAAAGCTCATGTTCTGGCCCGTCTGGATGATCCCGGGGATGCCCGCCAGGTCCTCCTCGAGCGGGGCGATCTGCAGGCGCCACGCGTCACGCCAGCCGGCGGTTCTCGCGTACAGCGCGGCGGCCGCCGAGATCGCGTCGTCCACGGTGTCGAGGTCCTGGGCCTGGACGGCGAAGAGCTCGGCGCGGTCACGCACCGCTGAGGTGCCGCGTTGCTTCTTGTCCGTCGCCTCCAGCTCCTGCTGCTCGGTGAGCAGGACCCGGTAGCGATCCATGAACGACGTGAAGCGCGCCTCGAGGTCCGCGGCGTGCTTGGAACCGGTCTTCGGGAGCGCCCTCGCGGAGAGCTCGGTGTTGTCAAGGTCCATCGTGACGCGCGTCAGCGAGCTCGTGCCCGACTCCAGCCCGGCGGCCATGCGGTCGCGATTGGTGGAGCGGCTCGCGCTCACGACCACCGCGCCGATGCCCGCCACCCCACCGCCGATGCCCACGGGCCACCAGAGGCCGGGGCTGAGGTACCAGGGCTGGTTCATCTTGCGCGCGGCGGCCTGGGCCACGTCGAGCACGCCGGCGGTCCAATCGGCGGCCCGGAAGTTGTCTTTGCCGGCGTCCTGGATTCCCTCCTCATTGGACGGGCCAACCTTGCGGTCCTCCCCGAAGTAGGTGCCGATCTGCCCGTGGCCGTCCTTCTCCACGGAGAGCGTGATGATGAGCAGGCCGTCGGCCCACTTGTCGGAGTCGGACGCGGAGATCCAATCGGGGCGCTTCTGTTTGGCCCACAGAAACGTCTTGGTGTTGATGTTGTCCTCGTAGAGCCCGTCGCGCGTGTAGATCGCGACCTTCGTCGGCTCGTTGAAGTCGATCGCTTCCAGCCCGGCGCGGATCTTGCGGTCGTTGAGGATGCCCAGCCCGGCGTCCGCTGTGTCGTCGATGACGATGTCCGTGAGGTTCTTTCCGGCGGGAACCACGCTCGGCAACGCGGCCGCGGCGGCGCCGTTCGCAGCCGGGGAAGCCGCCTCGAGAGCCGACTCGAGAGCCGCGGCGGGTGCCGCCGCGCTCAGCGCCCCGATCAGCAACGCGGCGGCGAGGGCCGCCGCCCGTCCGAGTCCCGCCCAGCGGCGCGCTCCGCGCCGAACCCGCCCGTGCGTCGTCGTGCTGTGCATGTTCATCCCCCTGAATGAGCAAAGCTGATGCCGTGAGGATACCCGCCCCCGCGTGTCATGTGATTGGCAGCACGGCCGGACCCACAGCAGACTAGCCCCACGCCCGCCCGCTCGCGCAAAGGACACCATGAACGCCATCGCTCAGCTCCTGACCGGCCTCGCCGACGCCTCGATCCGCGTCATCGACCTGACCAACCCGCTCTCCTCGGCCACGCCCACGCTGCGCCTGCCCGAGCCCTTCGCGAACCTCATCGACTTCTCGCTCGAGACGGTCTCCGAGTACAACGAGCCCGGTCCGTTCTGGAAGCACGCCAACATCCACACGGGCGAGCACATCGGCACCCACCTCGACGCGCCGGTGCACTGGGTCTCCGGCCGCGAGGGCAAGGACGTGGCCCAGATCGAGCCGGCGCGCCTCGTGGGCCCCGCCGTGGTGCTTGATTTTGCCGCCGAGGCCACGGCCGACCCCGACTTCCTGCTCACGCGCGAGCACGTCCTCGAGTGGGAGGCCCAGCACGGCGGCCTGCCGGAGAACGGCTGGCTGCTCTACCGCACCGGCTGGGACCAGTACTCGCAGGATCAGGAGGCCTTCCTCAACGCGGACGAGACGGGCTCGCACACGCCGGGCATCTCGGCCGAGTGCGCCCTGTGGCTGGCCACCGAACGCAAGATCAGCGGCATCGGCGTGGAGACCGTGGGCATC
Source organism: Galactobacter sp. (assembly GCA_022712075.1). Lineage (GTDB taxonomy): Bacteria > Actinomycetota > Actinomycetes > Actinomycetales > Micrococcaceae > Galactobacter. Next base: position 9,684 of record JALAHE010000324.1, on the reverse strand, counting down.
GACGCCGGCCGCGGCGCCGAGCTGGACCCGCCCTTCCCCGTGCACTACCACCTGCTCGGCAACGACAAGTACGGCATCACCTCCCTGCAAAACCTCAAGCAGCTCCCCACGACGGGCGCGGCGATCGTTGTTTCGCCGCTGCCCATCGTGGGCGGCACCGCCTCGCCGGCGCGCGTCTTCGCGCTGGTGCAGGCGTGAGCGCTGGGCTTCCCGAGGAGGCGGGGCCCGCCGCCGCGGCGCCGGGTTCGGGGGCCGGCCCGGCCCCCCGCGTGGCCGAGTTCGTTGGCCGCGCCGTGGCGGCGTGGGGCGCCACGCGCGCCTTCGGCGTGGTGGGCTCTGGCAACTTCGCCGTGACCGGAGCGCTGCGGGCGGCCGGGGTGCCGTTTGTTGCCGCGCGCCACGAGGGCGGCGCCGTGGTCATGGCGGATGCCTACGCCCGCATGGGCGGCGGGGTCGGCGTGGTGACGGTGCACCAGGGCTGTGGGCTCACCAACACCGCCACGGGCCTGGGCGAGGCGGCCAAGTCCCGCACGCCGCTGCTGCTCATCTCCGCGGCCGCCCCGGCGGGGGACCCACACAACAACTTCGCGATGGATCAGCCGGCGCTCGCCGCGTCCGTCGGGGCCGAGTCTCGGACGATCGACGCCCCAGAGGGGGCCGGCGCCGTGCTCCTCGAGGCGTGGGAGCTCGCGCTCTCCGGCCGCGCCGTGCTGCTGAACCTGCCGATTGACGTGCAGGGCCGGTCGATCTGCGGGGCCGACGCCGCCGCGCTCGCCGGATGGGAGGCGGCCGCCGCCGGTGGGTCCGGCGGCGCCGGCGCCCAGGCACCCGCCGCGCCGCCCGCCGTCGTGCCCTCCCACACCGAGGTGAGCGCGCTGGTGCGCGCCCTGGGCGCGGCCGAGCGGCCCGTCATCATCGCCGGGCGCGGCGCCCGCGGAGCAGGCGCCGTGCTGCGCGAGCTCGGCGCCGAGGCCGGGGCCCTGCTCGCCACGAGCGCCGTGGCCAAGGGGCTCTTCTCGCGCGATCCCTTCGACCTCGGCATCTCCGGCGGCTTCGCGACCGATCTAGCCGCCGAGCTGATCCACGGCGCCGACGTGGTTGTGGCCTTCGGTTGCGCGCTCAACGACTGGACCACGCGCCGCGGCACGCTGCTGGCACCGGACGCCACGCTGGTCCAGGTGGACCGTGACGCAACGGCGATCGGCAGGCATCGGCCCGTGGGCGTCTGCGTGGTGGGCGACGCCGGGCTCGTGGCCGAGGCGGCGCTCGAGGAGCTCGCCTACCTGCGCTCGGGGCTCGACGCCGAGCCGGGCGGGCGCTACCGCTCCGAGGCCGTCGCGGCGCGCATCGCGGCGGAGGGGACCTGGAACCGCACCGCCACGCCGGACCTGAGCGGGGACGGGCGAATCGACCCGCGCGTGCTCAGCGATGTGCTTAACGACGTGCTGCCTGCCTCGCGCGTGGTCTCCACCGACTCCGGCAATTTCATGGGCTACCCCTCGCAGTACCTCACGGTGCCTGACGAGCGCGGCTTCTGCTTCACGCAGGCCTTCCAGTCGATCGGTCTGGGACTTGGCACGGCGATCGGCGCCGCCCTGGCGCAGCCCCAGCGACTGCCGGTCCTCGGCACGGGCGACGGCGGTTTCCTCATGGGGATCGCGGACCTGGAGACGGCGGTGCGCCTGGAGCTGCCGCTGCTCGTGGTGGTGTACGACGACGCGGCGTACGGCGCCGAGGTGCACCACTTCGGTCCCGCCGATCCCGGGGTGGACCTGAGCGACGTGGTCTTCCCGGAGCGCGACCTCGCGGCGCTCGCCGCGGGCTTTGGCGCGCGTTCTGCCGTGGTGCGTTCAGTCGCCGACCTGGACGTGGTGGAGGACTGGCTGGCCGACGTCCGTGCCGGGGACCGGGTGCCGCTCGTGTTGGACGCCAAGATCGCCTCTGACGGCGGCGCGTGGTGGCTGCAGGAGGCGTTCGCGCGGCACTGAGGCGGTGCCTCAGGCGGTGCTTGAGGCGGCGCCTCAGGCGCCGCCGAGGAGCTCTTCCTGCCGCGCGCGCAGGCGCTTGACCCGCGTGCCGAGCACCGCGACGTCGTTCAGGAAGGACGCCTCGGCCTGCTCGCGAAGCGGCGCGTTCTCGAGGGCGCGCTCCGAGCGCAGGGCGCTATCAAGCGCCGCATCCAGGCCCTCCCTGCGGCTCGCGAAGGCCAGGGAGCCGGGGGTGTCGTGGGCCCGGGCGGCGAGTTCAAGCAGGGTGTCGTCCCAGCGGGCCACCACGGCGGCGAGGGATTCCCGGACCTCGCCCAAGCGGGCGAGCGCCCGGCGTCGCTCGCGCCGCCTGGCCACGAGTCCGCCGTCCGCGAAGGCGAACGCGAGGGCGGTGACGGCCCAGGGAATGAGCGCCAGCGCGAGGCCGGCGAGGAGTCCGAGGAAGGGCAACGCGGCCGGCGCTGTGCTGGCCGGGACGACGCGGGCGATCGCGAGCGCCGCGAGCGCTCCAACGGCCAGCGACCACGAGACCGTCACGACGAGCGCGATGACGGTGCCTTGCACCCCCAGCCCGCGCACCGACCTGCGCAGCACGCCGTCGCTTCCCACCGTCGCGTCGAGGCCCCTGAGCAGTTCCGATCGCTGGGCCTCGGGCCGCTCGCGCAGCCGCGTCTTGCGCAGCTCCTCGGCCGCCACCGCAGCGTAGGCATCGGGCGTCACGATGTGGCCGGGCAGCTGGGACCACGGCGCGCGGGCGGTGCCGCGCTGCTCCTCGGCCAGCCGCCTGGCGGCGGCGACCGCGCCCGTGGCCTTGCCCGTGCGCTCCAAGCGCGCCAGGCGCAGCGTGAAGAGGGCGCTGATGGCGCCGAGCGCCTCGGCGCTCGCCTCCCGCCGCGAGAGCACGACGTCGGGGTGTTGCGTTGCGCTGGAGGGGTCCCCGCGCAGCTCCGGGGAGGCGGCAAGGCGACCGAAGCGGACGCGCTGGCGCCTGAAGTCGGCGAGCTCGCGCGGGGGCAGGAAGGAGCTGCCCGTCGTCGTCTCCCGGCGATCGGCCCCCAGGAGCGCCGCTGCCCGCTCGAATTCGTCGTGAATGGCGCTGGCGCTCTCCGGCCAGCCGTCGGCGAAGGGATGCTCCGGGTCGCCGGGCCCGGAGGCATCGCCGGTCCCGCCCGCGGCCGCGCTGCCGCCGGGGTGGGCTGGGCGAAGTTCAGCGGCCGCGGCGCCTGCCTGGCGCCGCAGCGCTGCGGCGCGGTCGGCGAGCTCGTCGATGGCCTCCGTGAGGTAGGCGTCGCGGCCGCTGTCCTCGCGCCAGGAGGTCGAGATCACGAGCGCGCGCAGCTCCGTTCCCTCATCGAGGATCTCCTTGGCGCGCAGAGACAGGCGATCGAAGGCGTCCCACGCCTCGTCCCGCCCGCGAGCGGCGCCGAGCTCCAGTAGGTCGATGTCGGTGTAGACCTCCCCGGCCAGGCCCGTGGCGGCATTGAGCCGGCGCAGCAGGCGCGAGCGGCGTTGGAGCCGGCTGCGCTCCCTGAACCATGCGACGATCGTGAGCGTCGAGAGGGCAGCGATGAGGACCGGGAAGAGCCCGACGACGCGGCGCACGAGCGCCTCGGTGCCCTCCTCGCCTCCCGGGGCCGAGGGGCGCGATCCGAGCGAGCCGAAGGACGCGTCGCGCGCGGCGGCGGCTCCGTAAAACGCCGCCCCGACCACCGCGAGCAGGGTGAGCGCGGCGAGCACCCAGGGCAGGGTCGAACCTCGCGGTCGGCCGCGCTGGCTGGCTGTGGCCACGAGTCCTCCTGTCTTGGGGCTCAGAGTCTAGGGGGAGCGCCGGCGTCATTGGGGCCCTCGAGGATCCGGTGCTGACGCGCCGTGAGCACCTCGAGGTCCTCCCGCAGCGCGAGGGACTCCGCGAGGAACCCCTCCTCCTCGCGTTCCGCGGCGGGGGTCGAATCGAGGGCGTCGACCGTGCGCAGAGCCGCGAGCTGCGCGGCGTGGAGGGCGGCCTCCTTGCGGGCGAAGAGTTCGGCGTTCCCGGGTCCGGGGTGGGCGGCGGCCAGCGCGAGCAGGGTGTCGTCCCAGCGGGCCACCACCGTGCGCAGCGCCGCCGTGCTTGCCGCGAGGGCCGCCTCCGCGCGGCGCCTGCTGTCGGTGCGGGCGACCGCCCCGCCGCGCCCGAGCAGGAACACGAGCCCCGTGATGCACCACGGAACGAGCGCGAGCAGCAGGCCGGACAGGGGCCCGAGCCAAGGCAACCACGCGCCGGAACGCAGCTCGGGGGCCACGCTCAGCAGGGTGCCGGAGAGGAAGGCTCCGAGCCCCAAGGCCGGCACGCCGATGACCAGGGTCAGGAGCAGGAGGGGGCCGATCGCGCCGCTGAACACGAGCGCTACGCCGCCCAGGAGCACCTCGTCCGGGGAGATTCTCCGCCGCGGGGCGGGAAGAAAGCGCCGCTCCCGCTCGTCGTCGAGGACGGGGTCGGCGACGGCGGCAAAGGCATCCGGCGTGATCACGGGGGCCGGTGCAAGCCACCACGGGGCGGGGAGCGCGTCGAGCTGCTCGGACGCGAGGGCGGCGGCTTCGGAGACGGCCGTTGGCTCGTTCTCCGGGCGCTTAACGTGCTCGAGCCGTTGACGCAGAGCGCCGCTGAGCCTGCTTAGCGCGAGCCGGGCGGACTCCCGGCGCTGGGCGAGCACTCCCTCCGGGGTGGGGGACTGATCGCCGGCCGGGGTGCCCGCCGCCGCGCCCAGCGTGGGGGTGGTGAGGGCCGCGCCAACCTCGCGCTGGGCTAGGCGGATGCGGGCGTGGGCGGAGGCAGAGGAACCCATGGGCGGCGTGCGCACGCCGGGATCCGGGGGGATGAGCACGCTGAGGGCGCGCTCGAGCTCGTCCCAGATGGCCCTGGCGGTTGACTCCCACTGTTCGGCGAAGGCGTCGGGGTGCGTAGGCCCCGCGAGGATTCCTGCCGCGCCGGTGGAAGCTGCGGCCTTGGCCTTGCGCACGAGCGCGCGGCTCGAGAACTCAACGGAGGCGGTGGCCTGTTCCAGGGCGTCCCGCAGCACCCGCGGTTCCCTCCAGGCCGCCCGCAGAGCCACCCCGCGCAGCATCTCGCCCTCCTCCAGGATCTGCTGCGCCTCCAGCTCGAGGGCGTCGAAGACGTCCCGCGAAGCTGGCCTCGCCAGGGGAGAGCCCGCCTCAAGGAGGTCGATGTCGACGTACACGGAGGCGGCGGCGCCCATGGACGTGTTGAGCCGACGTAGGATCCTCCGGCGGCGGCGCACACGACGCCGCTCGCTGACCCACGCCACGATCGTCAACGTCGACAGCGTCGCGATGGCGGCCGGCACTAAGCCGACGAGGGGATCAAAGGGCTGGGGGCCGGCGGGCACATCGGAGCGATGCTGGAGCGCGCGCACCACGAGCCCCCACGCCGCCGCCGCCACGACCACGAGCACCGTCGACACGGCGAGGTACAGGGGCGTGCGGGAACGCGCCGGCTTCCGGCTTGGCTGCTCAGGCATGTGTCTCCCCCTTGGATCACGCCCGGATCTGGCCCTCACGGTACCGCCTGCCCCGGAGTGCCGTCGCCGCGACCCGACACGCACTGGCACTGCGCACAGTTCGGGTGACAGAGTGGGAGGCCGAACGAGGAGGACACCGTGTACGTGAAGGTCTGTGGGGTGACCACGGCCCAGATGGCGCGCGAGGTGTGCGCCGAGGGCGTGGACGCGATCGGCGTCAATATGAGCGCCAAGAGCCCGCGCTACGTCAATGCCAAGCTGGCGCGTGAGGTCATCGCCGCCGTGGACTGCTCCGTGGAGACCGTCCTGGTCATCAACGACAAGCCGGCGGAGGAGGCAGCGCGCCTTGCCCTCGAAGTCGGCGCCTCGGTGCTGCAGCTGCACGGCCCCTCCTACGGGCCGGAGGATTTTGCCGCCGCGGCCAGGATCTTCCCGCGCCTCTGGCGCGCCACCTCCCTCGAGCACGATCCCCACCCCGTGGCCGGTTCGCACGGCGAGGAACTGCTGCTCATCGACGCGCCCAAGCCAGGAAGCGGCGAGAGCTGGGACCTCTCGGCCCTGGAAGACGCGCGGCCAGAGGGCCGCTGGCTCCTGGCCGGCGGGCTCAAGCCGAGCAACGTCGAGGACGCGGTGCGCCGCGCCCGGCCCTGGGGTGTCGACGTCGCGAGCGGCGTCGAATCGGCGCCCGGGGTCAAGGACCCTGAGCTCGTGCGCGCATTCATCAAGAACGCCGGTTCCGGCGCAACCTGAGCTGTACGCTCGCACCCAAGCCGGGGCACCCGAACCCGGCCCGCCGCACACAGCCCCTGGGGGAGACCATGCCGTACATCTCGTTTGAGCCCACCCTCGATCTGAGCCTCGAGCGCCTCATCAAGGCCAGCCCCGCGAAGGTCTGGGAGGCCTGGACCGAGCCGCGGCTCCTCGAGCGCTGGTGGCTTCCCACCCCGCTGCACGCGCGCGTCGACGAGCTGGACCTGCGCCCCGGCGGCGGCTTCGTGACCTCGCTGAGCGAGGACGGCACCGAGTGGGCTCCGCACACCAACAACGCCTACCTCGCCGTGGAGCCGGGGGAGCTGCTGATCTTCACCAATGCGGTGGACGCCTCCCTGCGTCCGGCGGAGCCGGCGCCCGTGGCGATCACGGCGCACATCCTGCTGCGCGAGCACCCAGAGGGCACCGAGTACAAGGTGGTGGTCCGCCACCGCTCGGAGGAGGACCGCGCCAAGCACGAGGAGCTCGGCTTCCACGAGGGCTGGGGCGCCGTCACGGCCGCCCTCGCCGCGCTCGCCGAGGGCGGGAACGCCTAGCCGCACACTCGCCGGGCACGCCGCGCCTCGGCCGCGCCCCGCGCCTCGGCCTCGGCCGCGCCTCGGCCGCGCCCCGCGCCGGCATCACCCCGGCGGACTGCCGTCCCAGCCGGCCCCGGCGGCGTCGAGCGCCCGCTCGCTGGCCAGGCCCCACGCCGCCCCGCTGAGCCACGCCTCGGGGCTTCCCCCTGCCGCGCGCGAGAGGGCGCTGGCCTCCGGGCTGTCCCACGCGTCGTCGTGCGCCGCGGTTCCGGCGGCCGCCGCCGGCGCCGTGCCCAACTGATCGAACCAATGCCGCGAGGCCTGGTGCTGCCCGCCGCGGTAGGCGCGCGAGCGGCTCAGGTCCACGCCGAGCTGGGATTCCTCCGGGGCGCCGTGAGCGTGCCCCCACGCCAGGAGCGCCTCGCGCGTGGCCGGGCCGCCCTCGCGGAGCCCGCGCAGGAGGACGTCCGCCGCATCGAGGTGGCCGCGGGAACGCAGCAGCGCCTGGCGGTGGCGCAGGGTGCGCGGGCGCAGATCCGCGGTGGCCAGCTCGGCCCGTGCCGCATCCAACTCGGTGCGCACGGCGCGCGCGGCCCAGACCTGGGCCTCGAGGTCCCCGAAGGCGGCGGCCGTGGCCCGCATGCGCTGCTGGAGCCCCACGCGGCTACGCTCCGGGGCGGCGTCGATGCCGGAGGGGACGGTGCGGGCCTCGAGCGCCGAGAGCTGATCCAGCCGCCCGCGGACGGCGCGCTCGCGCGCCTCCGCGATGGCCTGCGCGCCGCGCGTCACGGCCCGCCGGCTCACGAGCCGCGAGACGCACGTGACGAGCAGGGTCACGGCGGTGGTCGCCAAGAGGCCGAGCGAGACCTGCAGGCCGCGCGCGTAGCCGGAGAGCGGCCCGCCGCCCACCGCCAGCGAGATGATGATCGCCATGAGCGCGAGCACGACGATCAGCCCCGCGAACGGCCCCTTGAGCGAGAGCCTGCGAACGGCTGTGTTCATGATGCGCCCCCCAGAGCATCGGGTGGGGCGCGCGGAGAGGACCTCCCGCGCGCCCCTCGTCTAGAACTCCTCGTAGACGGCCGGGTCCTGATTCTTCATGCGTCCGTCCGGGCGGCCGAGCGCCGTGATGGCCGCGACCTCCTCGGCCGTGAGCACGAGGTCCTGCGCGCGCAGATTCGCGAGCTGGCGGTCCGGGTGGGCCGACTTCGGGATCGGCAGCGAGCCGATCGCCACGTGCCAGGCCACCACGACCTCCGCAGGCGAGACCCCCAGGCGGGCGGCGGGCGCCGTGATGGCCGGCTCCTCGAAGAGCTCACCGCCGCGGCGCAGCGGGCTCCACGCCTGCGTGATGATGCCGCGCTCACGATGGAAGGCCAGCGCCTCGGTCTGCGGGAAGTACGGGTGCAGCTCGATCTGGTTGACCTCGGGGTACTCGCCCGTGGCGTCCTTGAGCGTTTCGAGGTGCTCAGGCAGGAAGTTGCACACGCCCACGTGGGAGATGAGCCCGGCCTCGCGCGCCTCGAGCAGCGCCTTGAAGGCCTCGACGTAGAGCCCCTGGGCCGGGTTGGGCCAGTGGATCAGGTACAGGTCGATGTTCGAGAGCCCCGTGCGGTACAGGCTCTCCTGCACCGTGACCAGCGCGTCGTCGTGGCGCTGGTAGCGCCCCGGGAGCTTGGACGTGACGATGAGCCCGCCGCGCGGCTCCCCGCACGCGCGGATGCCCTCGCCGACCGTCCCCTCGTTCTCGTAGTTGTAGGCCGAATCCAGCAGCGTGTAGCCGAGCTGCACGCCGCGCGCGATGGCCTCGGCGCCCGCAGCACCCTTGAGCTTGTAGGTGCCAAGGCCCACCGCTGGCAGGGTGAGTCCGCGGTGCGAAACGTGGGTGACGGGCATGCCTTAGGCCTCCGGCTTGTGGTTGGGGCGGTCGAGATCGGCGTCGGTGATGACCCCGTTGTCGAGGGGATCGTCCTCAGCGCCCGACGGCGCGGGCTCGGGCCAGGCGCTTGCCTCGCCCGGGGCGGGGGTATCGGTGCCGCCCCAAGCGGGGCGGCCGGCGGCGATGGCCTCGGTGGGGTTCGTCGAGCCCGTCGGCGCCTCGGCGTCGAAGAAGGAATCGTTGGTGCGCGGCGCGGCTTCCGGCGCTCCTAGCGCGTCGGCGTCGCCGCCCGCGGCCGGCGCGGAGGCGACGGTGCCGCCCGTGGTGAGCGAGGCGTCGTCGTGCCCTGCGCCCTCACGCGGGGCCGCACCCAGGCCGCCGAGGCGGCGCAGCAGGAGCGCTCCGGAGACGAGGAGGAGGGCCACGCCGATCAGGCCGAACCAGGGAAGCAGCGGCTGGGCGGCGAACCACGCCACCACGGGGAGCACCGTGAAGACAGCGGCCAGGACCAGGTACAGCTTGCGGCCGTAGAGGCTCGCGGAGGGCAGGAAGGCGGCGGCCAGGCCGAGCATGGCACCGGCGAAGAAGGCGTCGGGGCGGGCGTCGGCCAGGCCCATGGCGCCGAGCGTCACGACGAGCGGCACGGCGCTGACCTGGTAGAAGAGCGGCGAGAGCGGGTTGCTGCGCGGAACCATGGCCGGGCCGCCCGCGAGCTTGAGCACCAGCCAGGCGACAGGGTGCGCGGCGGGGCTGCCGATGAGCAGGGCGATCTGCCCTGCGAGCGGCGAGCCCCATTGGTAGAGGGCCGCTGCGATGCCCCAGAACGCGGCGAGCGAAATGAGCGTCATGGCACCTGAACGGTGCAGTCGGTCGGCTTCGGTCTGCGCCTGCTCGAAAGACTTCGCGGGCACCAGGTCCATCTCTGTCTTGGTCATGGCCGCAATCTACCCGCGCGCGGCTCCGCCGGGGAGGGCGCCGCGCGGCGGGGTCGGCGCGGTCAGATCCAGTCG
>JALAHE010000323.1 GCA_022712075.1 Galactobacter sp. | reverse complement strand
GTGCGATTCCCCCTCGCGCCGGCCGGCGCCCCGGTCGCGCCCCCCCGTGCAGGGTGGCAGCGGCCGGGGCCTCCTTCATTGAATCCGCGCGGCGGGCGCCGCGCCGCCTAGACTCGCACTGTCCGCTCACCAGGCGGGCATCGGATCCATTCGCGCCGCAGCGCCGGCGCACGCGACCTCGAGGAGCAGCGTGGGCAAGGAATCGGCAAGTCACCGCATCGCTGAAAGCCTGCGCGCCGAGATCTTGGAGGGCCAGCGCCCCCCCGGCGAGCGCATTCGCCAGGAGCTGCTGGCCGAGGAGTTCGGGGTCTCCCGCCTCCCCATCCGCGAGGCCCTGCGCATCCTCGAGGCGGACGGCCTCGTGACGCTCGTGGCCCACACCGGAGCCTGGGTCTCGCACATGGACCTGCGTCAGGCCGAGGAGACCTACCTCGTCCGCGAGCGCCTGGATTCCCTGCTCCTGCGCGAGGCCGTCAAGCGCTACACCGACGAGGACGTCGAGCGGCTCGCGGCCATCATGGCCGACATCGAGGCCTCGGAGACCGTCACCGACTACCTCCACCACGATCGCCGCTTTCACCTGGAGAGCTACAAGCCGGCCGGCATGGACACGCTCTACTCGCTCGTCGAAAACCTCTGGAATTCAACGCATCACTACCGCCGGGCGTACTCCGAGCTCGTGGGCTGGGAGGGGCTGCGCATGACGCACCTGGAGCACCGGCTCCTGCTGGAGACGTTCAAGGACCGCGACGCCCACGAGGCCGACCGCCTCATGCACTCGCACATCCGCAAGACGCGCCTCGAGCTGCAGCGCCACCCCGAGATTTTCGAGACCGCCGTCCCCGCGGAGGACTGAGCGCCTCCTCCCCGACGCAAAAAACCGAGCCCTCCTGAACAAAACGCGCACTCGAGTGCGCGGAAAGTCCAGGAGGGCTCGGTTTTTGAGATTGGTGCGCGACGTCGCGTAGCTGGCCGGGTGCCCGGGCGGCGGACCCGGCTGGCCCGGCGGACCCGGCTGGCCCGGCGGACCCGGCGGGGCCGCCGCCGGATCCGCCGCCGCGGCGGCTAGAACTCGTCGCGCCCGGGCTTCTTACGCGTGAGCTGCAGGACGATGCCGAGGATGATCGCGAGGACCAGGAAGCCGGCAACGATCCACATGATCATGACGGTCGGGGCGGTCTGCTCCACGACCTCGGCTCCGCCTGAGGCCTGCGCGCTGGCCGAGGCGGCGGGGCTCTTGGCCGGAGCGGCCGTGGCCTTGGCGCTGCTGGCGGCGGGGCTCTCCGAGGCGCTGGCCGAAGGCTTGGCGGTCTCGCCCTTCGTCACGGTGAAGGCGTAGTCGTCGTTGCTGTGGATGCGGTGCCCGTCGGAGGACAGGGCCGACCACGCGACGTCGTAGGTGCCGGCCGGCAGCGCGCCGAGCGCGCGGGTGAGCTTGGCGCCGTCGATCTTGACGTCGCCCGTGGCGTACTCCTTGCCGTCGCGGTCCGTGACCGAGATGGCGTTCGAGGTGCCGGCGATCTGCTTGATCTCGGCGGAGAAGGTCAGCGTGATCGCATCGGGCGCCACCTCGATCGCGCTGCCTGCCTTGGGCGTGCCGCCCAAGAACTGATCGTGCGCCTGGGCCGGGGCTGCCGCGATGAACGGCGCGGCCAGCAGGGCGAGCGCCCCGGCGAGGGCCAGGGCAAGGCGCGAGCGAAGCGGGCGGGGGGCGGTGGTGGACACGATTCCTCCTGTAACGATGGTGGCCCTGCGGCAGGCGTTCGGCGCGCGCGCACGGCAACTCACCATCCTACGTGGGCGGCGCACCGGGCCGCTGTGATGGGGGCGGTATCGGCTGATCCCACGGCATACTTCAAGCATGAGCGAACTCGACTCCCCCGTCTCCGGTGTCCGCGCGCTGCTCCAGGGCAATCCCGGCCCCATGACGCTGGAGGGCACCCAGAGCTACGTGATCGAGGCGCCGGGCGGCGCCGTCGTGATCGACCCGGGGGACGACGACGCGGCGCACCAGGAGGCGCTGGCGGCGCTGGGTCCCGTGGCGCTCATCCTCGTGACGCACCGCCACCACGATCACGTGGGCGGCCTGTCCCGCTTGCGCGAGCTGACGGGCGCCGCCTCGCGCGGTGCGGCCGCCGAGTTCAGCGACGGCGCCGCGCCGCTGGCGGACGGCGAGGTCCTAGACCTGGGCCCAGGCCTGGCCCTGCGCGTGCTCGCGACGCCGGGCCACACGGGCGATTCGATCAGCCTCGTCCTGGTGCGGGACGGGGCCGACGCCGCCGTGTTCACGGGTGACACCATCCTTGGCTACGGCACCACGATCATCGATCACCCGGACGGGACGCTGGAGGACTACCTCGCCTCGCTCGAGGCCCTGCGGGCCCTCGGACCCGTGGAGACGCTCCCGGCCCACGGCGGCTTCCCCGGCCCCGTGGACGCGATCGCACAGAAGTACCTCGATCACCGGCTCATGCGCCTGGAGCAGGTGCGTGCCGCGGCGGCGGGGCTGATCGCAGCGGGGGCGGAACCCACGGTGCCCGCCGTCACCGACGCGGTGTACGCCGAGGTTGACCCGTCGGTGCGGCGGGCCGCCGAGCACACCGTCTCCGCACAGCTTGCGCTCTTGGCGCGGCGCGGCGAGATCTGAGCCACACGCCGTACCCTCGACGCATGAGTAGCACCGAGCCGGAGGCTCCGCACCGCACTGCACTGGTCACGGGCGCCACGAGCGGCATTGGGTTGGAGTTCGCCCGCCAGCTCGCGGCGCAGGGGCGCCACCTCATCCTCGTGGCCCGCGACCGGGACCGGCTCGCCGCCGTCGCGGCGGAGCTGGAGGGCTCCTACAACATCCACACCGAATCCATCGTGGCCGACCTCCTGGACGAGGCGGGCCAGGAGGCGGTGGTGGAGCGCCTCGAGAGCGACATCGATCCCGTGGAGCTGCTCGTCAACAACGCCGGGTACGGGCTCTTGCGCGCCTTCGCGAGCAACTCCTGGGACGAGGAGCGCGATCACTGGCGCATCCACACCGAGGTGCCGCTGCGCCTGGCCCACGCAGCCCTGCGCTCCATGCGGGGCCGCGGCGGCGGACGCATCGTCAACGTGGCCTCCGTTGCCGCCTTCACCCCGCGCAGCACCTACTCCGCGGCCAAGGTGGGCATGGTCAACTTCTCGCGCTGGGCCTCGGTCCACTACGCCACGGACGGCATCGCGGTGACGGCGCTGTGCCCGGGCTTCACCCGCACCGAGTTCCACGAGCGCATGGGCCAGGAGACCAAGGGCTTCCCGCGGCTCGCCTGGCTCAAGGCAGAGGACGTGGTGCGCCAGGGCCTCGCAGACTCGGCGGCAGGCAAGCCCGTGAGCATCCCCTCGCTGCGCTACAAGGTCGCCAAGGTCGCGGCGACGGTGCTGCCGGCCAAGACGGTGGCGCGGCTCGTCAGCCGCAGCTGATCCACGGCTCGCCCCGCGGCCGGCCGGTCACAAAACGCAACAGCACCCCCCGCTCGCGCCTGCGAGCGGGGGGTGCTTTGCGTGAGCCCGTCGATCCTGCGACGGGAACGCCTGCTTCTCGAGAGCCCCCAAGGCACTCGAGTCTGCTCCGGAAGAAGTGTGGGGCGTTGTTCCGTGTTGGGGTCTGACGACCCTTCGGAACAACGCCCCACCACCCTGCCACGACTGACGCTAACAGGGTTTGACTTCACATTCCAGACAGCGTGAGAAAAATGCTTCCAGGCGGCCGCATCGAAAGATGCTCCCGATTTGCATCCGTCACGCAGGATCCCCTAACGTCGTGATCGTTGATTAGGTCATAAGTTCCTAAGTTAATTCACCGTCACTGTTGGAAGAGAGTCAACGATGAAGTCCGGCCTCCGCCTTGTCTTCGGTGCCGCCGCCGCGGCCGCCACGCTGTTTGCCGCCACGGGTTGCGGCGCCAGCTCCACGCCCGCCGCCTCCGAGTCCACCGTGACCATCGAGCATGCGCAGGGCTCCACCGCTGTCCCGGTGAACCCCAAGAAGGTCTTCACCTACGACCTCGCCGCCCTCGACAACCTGGAGGCCCTCGGCCTTGAGGCCCAGGGCGTCCCCGAGGCGGAGTTCCCCACCTCGCTCTCCAAGTACTCGGACGCGAAGTACACCAAGATCGGCGGCATGAAGGAGCCCGACCTCGAGAAGGTCGCCGCCGAGAAGCCGGACCTGATCATCATCTCGGGCCGCACCGCCGACTCGTACGAGGACCTGAGCAAGATCGCCCCCACCGTGGACCTTTCCACCGACGCGACGAAGCCGCTCGAGTCCTTCGAGACCAACGCGCGCTCCATCGGCACCATCTTCGAGAAGTCCGACGAGGTCGAGACGCAGATCAAGGCCATCGAGGCCAAGATCGTCGAGACCAAGAAGCAGGCCCAGGCCTCCGGCTCCAAGGCCCTCATCACGATGGTCTCCGGCGGCAAGCTCACCGCCTACGGCGCCGGCTCGCGCTTCGGCCTGGTCCACGATGTCCTGGGCGTGACCCCGGTCGCCGAGGTCAAGGTGGACGGCGCGCACGGCGAGTCCATCTCCAACGAGTACATCAAGGAGAAGAACCCGGACATCCTCTACGTGATCGACCGCGACACCGCCGTCGGCACCGAGGGTGGCCAGGCCGCCAGCACCGTCCTGGACAACGAGCTCGTGAACTCCACGAACGCCGCCAAGAACTCCAAGATCGTCTCGCTTGACTCCAGCACCTGGTACCTCGTGGGCTACGGCCTGCGCTCGGTGCCCACCATGATCGACGAGGTCGCCAAGGGCCTCTGAGCCCGCGAACCTCATCGCAAGCATCGTGAGCAGCAGCACCGCCGCACCCGCGGCCGCCAGCCAGGCGGCCGCGGGTTCCGCGCGTTCGGGGCAGGGCCCGCAGGGCAAGCGCCGCGGCGCCGCGGTCCTCTGGCTCGGCCTCGGCGCCCTCGTCCTCCTCGCCGGGTTCTCCCTCTTCGTCGGCGTCGCCGACATCGACCCGGCCAGGCTCCTGGCCGGCGATCCCGAGGCGTGGGACCTCGTGTGGATCTCCCGCCTCCCCCGCACGCTCGCCGCGATCCTGGCCGGCGCGGCCGTGGCGGTGGCCGGCCTCATCATGCAGCAGCTCTCGCGAAACAAGTTCGTTGACCCCGGCATGGTGGGCACCACGGAGTCGGCGACGCTCGGCATCCTCGTCATCACGGTGGCCATCCCGGCCGCGCCGATCCTGGCCAAGATGGGCGTCGCAACACTCTTCGCCCTCGCAGGGACGGCGCTCTTCCTCGCCCTCATCAACCGCCTGCCCACGCGGGACACCCTCCTCGTCCCGCTCGTGGGCATCATGCTCGGCGGCGTGGTCGCCGCCGCAACCACCTTCTTTGCCTACCGCTTCGACCTGCTCCAGACGCTCAACACCTGGATGATCGGCGACCTCTCCGGCATCCTGCGCGGGCGCTACGAGCTGCTCTGGATCGTGGCCGGCGCGTGCGTGCTCGGCTACATCGCCGCCGATCGCTTCACCGTGGCCGGCCTCGGCGAGGACTTCACGACCAACCTCGGCATGAACTACAAGGCCACCGTGCGCCTGGGCATGAGCATCGTCGCGATCATCTCCGCCGTCACGGTCACCACGGTGGGCGCCCTGCCATTCCTCGGCCTCGTGGTCCCCAACCTCGTCTCCCTGCTCGTGGGCGACCACCTGCGCCGCGCCGTCCCGCTCACGGCGCTCATCGGCTCCGGCATGGTCCTGGCCTGCGACATCCTGGGCCGCCTCATCCGCCAGCCCTACGAGGTGCCGATCGGCATGATCATGTCCGTCGTCGGCGCTGCGGTGTTCCTGATTCTTTTGAGTGCCCGACGGCGTGGGGGCGCCTCGGCGCGGACCGCGCCTCTGGCGCGCCCCGCCAACGCGCCCGCCGCGGGAGGCAAGGATGCCTGATCTCCTGAACCACCCGACGTCGGGCACCGCCCGCGCCCGCCTGGCCCCCGAGGCCCGCTTCCGGCGCTGGGCCATCACCCTGGGCGTCGCGACGCTCGCCGCCATCGCGCTCTTCCTCACCTGGAACCTGCTCGGCAACCTGTCTTTCGCGCTCACGCTGCGCGGTACGCGCATCGGCGCGATCATCCTGTGCGCCGTGGCGATCTCCGTCTCGACGCTCGCGTTCCAGACCGTCACGGCCAACCGCATCCTGACGCCGAGCATCATGGGCATGGACGCGCTCTACGCCCTGCTGCAGACCGTCATGGTCTTCTCGCTCGGAGCCACGGCCTGGATCACCACGCCGGAGCCCGTGCGCTTTGTCGTGGAGCTGGCCCTCATGGTGGGGTTCTCGCTCCTGCTCTACCGCTGGATGTTCACGTCCAAGCCCGGCGCCCTGCACCTCATGCTGCTCGTCGGCATCGTGCTCGCGACGCTCTTCCGCGGCATCACGGCGCTGCTCGGGAAGCTCCTCGAGCCCAGCGAGTACACGCAGCTGCAGGACCTCTCCTTCGCGTCCTTCAACCGGGTGGATCCCACCCTCCTGGCCGTCGCTGCGCTCATCATCGCCGCGGCGATCGCCGTGCTGTGGCGCCTGCGCCACACGCTCGACGTCATGGCCCTGGGCCGCGACACCGCCGTGAGCCTCGGCGTGGACCACCGCCGCGTGACCACGATCGTCCTGGCGCTCTCCGCCGTGCTCGTGGGCACGTCGACGGCGCTCGTGGGGCCCATCACCTTCTTCGGCCTGCTCGTGGTCTCGCTGGCCTACCAGCTCGTCCCCGGCGCGGGCCACGGCCGGCTCGTGGTCATCTCCGCCCTGCTCGGCACGCTCGTGCTCGTGGCCGGGCAGTTCGTGGTGGAGCAGCTCTCGGGCAACTCCACGACCCTCTCCGTCGTCGTCGAATTCGCCGGCGGCATCGTCTTCATCCTGTTGCTCCTGAAGGGTGCCCTCAAGTGATCAGCATCGAGAACGTGAGCCAGTCCTACGACGCCGAGGTGGTCGTGGACAACGTGAGCGCCCAGATCGGCCCGGGGCTCACGAGCATCATTGGCCCCAACGGCGCGGGCAAGTCCACGCTGCTCGGGCTCATCGCTCGCCTGCAGCCCCTGCAGACCGGCAGCGTGAGCGTGGGCGGGCTGGACGTGAGCTCCACACCGTCCAAACGGCTCGCACGCACCCTGGCGATCCTGCGCCAGGAGAACCAGGTCTCGCTGCGCCTGCGCGTGCGCGACCTCGTGACCTTCGGCCGCTTCCCGCACACGGGCGGGCACCCCACGGCGCAGGACCGGGTCCACGTCGAGGCGGCGCTGGAGCGCCTGGACCTCACACCGCTCGCCGATCGCTACCTCGACCAGCTCTCCGGTGGCCAGCGCCAGCGCGCCTTCATCGCCATGGTGCTGGCCCAGGACACCGACTACGTCCTCCTGGACGAGCCGCTGAACAACCTGGACATGAAGCACTCGGTGGCCATGATGCAGCTCATGCGCACCCTCGTGGACGAGGACGGCAAGACCGTCGTGGTCGTCATGCACGACATCAACTTCGCCTCGACCTACTCCGACTCGCTCCTGGCCCTCAAGCGCGGGGCGCTCGTGGCGCACGGCTCCCCGGAGCAGATCATGGACACCGACGTGCTGGAGTCGGTGTACGACATGCGCATCCCCATCCACGAGGTGGACGGCACCCGGCTGGGCCTCTACTTCGGCTCGCCGCAGGGAGCGCGCGTCTCCTGACGCCCGGGCCGCGGCCCGGCCCATCCCACAGAACGACGTCGGGTGCTCCCCCCAAGGTGAGCACCCGACGTGGTTCTTGTTGTTCAGGCGGCGGCAGCCGCCGCGGCCGGCGCTAGAGGGCCGGCATCCGCGCGACGTCGGCGGGGCGCGCCACGCGCCCCGCCAGGCGGGCGGCGCCCCACACGCAGAGCACCCCGGCGCCGCACACGAGCAGCACCACGGCCACAGTGGTGGGCGAGGCGATGAGCGCCAGCCCGGCGAGCGGGAAGACGATCACGGCGGTGGCGCCGATGCCCACGAGGAGCACCAGGACGAGCGGCTGGAGCAGGCCGGCCACGCGTGCCTTGGCCGTGAGCCCGGCCGGAATGCCCATGGCGTCCAGCGCCCTGCCCAGCTCCTCGCGGTCGAGGACCGTGGCTGCCTGGGAGACGAGCGCCGTGCCGGCCACCCCGGCGAAGGCGATGATGAGCGTGACAATGACGCCCGTCATGATGTCGGCTCCCAGGAGCGCGTCGGCGGGGTTCGCATCGCCGGGGATGCCGTTGCTGAGCGCCGCGCCGACGCCGCCCACCACGGCAACCACGCCGGCCATGGCCGCGCCGGAAACCTGCCGCCACGTGGCCTGCGGATCATCCAGGACCGTGCGGGCGGCGAGCAGCGCGTGGGCCGTGGAGGCCTTGGCGACGCGCTTGCGCGCCCAGACCTTGAGCACCCACGGACCCAGGGCATTGATCGCCACGAGCACCGCGAGGAAGACGCCGAGGATGGAGACGAAGATGCCGGCGGTGCCGAGTAGCTCACCGATCGCCCCGGTGGATTGGGTCACGCTCACGCCGATCACCACGAGCGCGAAGGCGACCACGAGGCGGATCCAGGAGGGGACGGGAACGGCGTTGCGGGTGCGCACGCCGAGCGGCGTGACGAGCACGCGGCGCAGGCCGGCCACGGCGCTCGCGGCGCCGAGCATCACCACGCCGGCCACCACGGCGGCGACGAGCCAGGCGGGCATCCAGAGGGCGGCGCCGAGCGGGGCGCCGCGGAAGGACACGAGGCCGACGAGCGGCGTGAGGGCCGCCGCGAGGGCCGTGCCTGCGAGGGCGCCCACGAGCGCCTCCCCCGCCGCGCCGAGGACGGTCACGCCCGCCACCTGCGGGCCCGTGGCGCCCACGAGCCGCAGCGTGGAGAGGCGGCGGTCCTGCGCGCGGGCCGAGAGCCGGGCGGCGGCCGCGCCGAGGTAGGCCAGCGGCACCACGAGCAGCACGAGCGCCACGCACGCGAGCATCTGATAGGCGCCGGCCAGGTCGTCCGTCCAGGCGAGGAAGGCCCAGCCGCCGGAGAGCGTGACGAGGAGCAGGGCCGTCACGAGGGCGTAGGCCGTGGAGCCCACGAGGAAGGCGCGGACATCGCCGGCCTTACGCAGCAACCACGCGAGGCGCAGGACCGTCACAGCGTGCCCCCGCGCAGGATCCGGCCGGGCGTGCCCAGGCTCGGGTGGCCCGTGGGGGCCGGGACCACGGGCTGCTGGCCGGTGGAGGGGTTGCGGAAGAACTGGTGCTCCACCTTGCCGTCGCGCAGGCTCAGCGTGCGGTCGCAGCGCGCCGCCACCTGCGGGTCGTGCGTCACGAGGACCAGTGCGGCACCGCGGCCCACGGTGGACTCGAGCAGCAGGTCCATGACCTCGCGGGAGGTCGCGGAGTCCAGGGCACCGGTTGGCTCGTCGGCGAAGGTCACGGTGGAGCCGCCGGCCTGGGCGCGGGCGATCGCCACGCGCTGGGCCTGGCCGCCGGAGAGCTCGCCCATGCGGCGGCCCTCCATGCCGGCCAGGCCCAGGCGGGCCAGCCAGTCGCGGGCCGTGGCCGTGGCCGCCTGGCGGGAGGCCCCCGTGACCATGAGCGGCAGGGCCACGTTCTCCTCGGCGGTGAGCTCGGGGATGAGCAGGCCCTGCTGGAAGACAAAGCCGAAGTCGCCGCGGCGCAGGCGGGAGCGCTCGCTGTCCGCGAGCGCCGCGACGTCCACCTCGGGGCCGCCGTCCGGGCGGTAGATCACCGAGCCGGCGTCGGGGCGCTCGATGCCCGCCAGGGCAAGCAGCAGGGTGGACTTGCCGGAGCCGGAGGGGCCCATGATGGCCAGCGCCTCGCCGGCCTTGACCCCCACGTCCACGCCGTCCAGGGCGCGGGTGGCGCCGAAGAACTTGGTGAGGCCGGTGGCGCGCAGGCGCACCTCTGACGCGCGGTCGCCGCCCGCGGCGGGGTGCACGGCGGGGGCCTGGGTCATGAAGCTTTCAGTCATGGCTCCAGCCTGCCGGGGCGGACCCGGTGCGGGCATCGGCCCTCGGGCGGCACCTAGCCGCCCGCGCCTCATCCCCTGGGTGGAGCCGCGGCTCAGGCCACGGGCGGGTGCTGCTGGTGCGGCAGGGCCGAGGGGTGCTTGGCCTGCAGCTCCGCGACGATCTTTTCGCGGATCTCGTTCTTCAGGTTGTACAGGTCCCCCGAGTTGCGGGCGCTGACGGTGATGGTCAGCTTGATGATGCCGCCCTCGGCGCCCGTGACCTGCGTGGTGCCGGTCCGGCCGTCCCACAGCTCGGAGGCCTCGAGCAGCTGGGTCACGCGGTGGCGAATCCGATCAACCGGCGCGTTCCAGTTCAGGTCCATGAGCACGTTGCCGTTGAGCTCAGAGCTGTTGCGGGACCAGTTCTCGAACGGCTTGGTGGTGAAGTAGTTGGAGGGAAGGATCATGTTCCTCCCGTCCGCCATGGAGACCACCACGTAGGTCAGCGTGATCTCCTGGATGCGGCCCTGCTGCGTCTCCACGACCACCACATCGTCCACGCGGATCGCGTCGGTGAAGGCCACCTGCAGCCCCGCGAAGACGTTGGCGAGCACGCCCTGCACCGCGAGGCCGACGACCACCGAAACCAGGCCGGCCGACGCCAGAATGGTGGTGCCGAGCCGCTGCACGGACGGGATCATCATGAGCACGATCGCCACGCCCACCACGAGCACCACGGCCGTGACAACCCGCTTGAGCAGCGTGACCTGCGTCTTCATCTTGGCCAGGCGCCGGGTGTCGGCGTCCTCGGTGTCGTAGTGCTCCAGGAGCGAGGCCTCGAACACCGAGATGAGCACCACGATGAGCCACGTCGCGGCGGCGATGAAGCCCACCTTGAGCGCGGCGTCCACGGCGGTGGCCCAGCCCTCGCTCGGGATCAGGCCGTTGGTGCCGATCAGCAGGCCCAGGCTCAGGAGCAGGCAGAACACCGGGATGCGCAGGCGCTTGACCTGCACCAGGAGCGACTCGTGCGAGCGCAGCACGCGCGCCAGCACGGTCCACACGAGCCACGTCGCCACCGCGGCGATCGCCACCGGGATGAGCACGGAGAGCCACGGCC
>JALAHE010000322.1 GCA_022712075.1 Galactobacter sp. | reverse complement strand
GGGCGGGCGGGGGTGTCAGGATGGTCGCCACGGGGAGCGACCCCGAACGCACGCAAGGGGGAAACATGCAGCTGCTGTGGTTCGGCAACGGAACGTGGTGGGGTGTGCTCATCGGCCTCGGCCTGGTGCTGGTGCACCTCGCCGTCATTATCAGGGCCCTGACCCGGCCGCATCGTTCGGCTTCCTCGCGCGTCGCGTGGGTCGCCGTGTTGCTGTTCCTGCCGCTGCTCGGCGTGATCGTCTACTTCTTCCTCGGAGAGACCAGCATCGGGCGCGGACGCGAGGAACGGATGGCCGCTGCCGAGGCCTCGCTCCCCCTCCCGCGCACGGCGCAGGCGCCGGCGCTGTCGGCGAGCGCCGAGGCGATCATGAAGCTCGCGACCTCCATCAACGGCTTCGAGCCGGCGGAGGGCAACTCCATCACTCTGCAGGCCGACTCCAACGCGGCGGTCGATTCGCTCGTGGCAGACATCGACGCCGCGCGTTCAACGGTCCACATCAGCTTCTACATCTGGCTCGCCGACGGCAACGGCACCAAGGTCGCCGACGCCATCACCCGCGCCGCCGCGCGCGGCGTGACGTGCCGGATCATGGTGGACGCCCTCGGCTCGCGCGCCTTCCTCTCCTCCGCTCAGTGGTCCCAGATGGGCGCGGCGGGGGCCCACTGCGTCGCCGGTCTGCGCGACGTGCCCCGCTGGGGTCGCCTCGCCGTGGGCCGGCCCGATCTGCGCAATCACCGCAAGATTGTGGTGATCGACGACGCGATCGCGTACATGGGAAGCCAGAACTGCGCGGATCCGGAGTTCCGGGTCAAGCCGAAGTACGCGCCGTGGGTCGATGTCTTCTTCCGCTGCACGGGTCCCCTCGTGGCCCAGCATCAGTGGCTCTTCCTCACGACCTGGCTCACCGAGGTGCCCGACGACGCGGCGGCGCGGCTCCCAGCCAAGGCGACCCTCGCGCCGTCGGGCCTTAACTCCCCCGCCGCCTCCGGCGGCGATCGCGGCGTGGCGGCGGTGGCCTTTGGCACCGGCCCCACGGTGCGCACGGGCGCGATGAGCGAGGCCTTCGTTGCCGTCATCGGCTCCGCGCACGACGAACTGGTCGTCTCGACGCCGTACTTTGTGCCGGACGAGCCGCTGCTCGCGGCGCTGTGCGCCGCCCCGCGGCGCGGCGTCGCCACGACGTTGATCCTGCCGGCGCGCAACGACTCCTGGCTCGTGGCGCAATCGGCCGAGAGCGCCTACGAGCGCCTGCTCGAGGCCGGCGTGCGGCTCTACGAATACCCGCTGGGGCTGCTTCACTCCAAGACCATCACGGTGGACGGGCAGCTCAGCCTCGTGGGCAGCGCCAACATGGACCGGCGCAGCCTCGAGCTCAACTACGAGAACAACGTGGTCATCTCCAGCGCCGCCGTCACCGCGGACGTGCGGGCGCGGCAGCAGAGCTACCTCGACGCCTCCTCACCCGTGGCGCTGGAGACCGTGAGCGCGTGGTCGCTCCCCCGGCGCCTCGTGCACAACGTGGTGGCGATGCTGGCGCCGCTGCTCTAGCGGGGAGGCCGTCCTGACCGCTCTCTCCCACTGGACCACCCGCCGTCGGGCATCTCCCCTGCGCCGGGACTCAGCGCATCAAGAGCGGCAGCCGCGCCGCCGTTCCCGTGCCCTCGCGCGGCAGGTAGGCCACGACGCTGAGCTCCGGTGCGTCCTGCGGGACCAGGCCGAGCTGCTCGAAGTCGAGCTCCCCCGCCTCCGGGTGCAGGAAGGTGCGCTGGCGCGAGGCGAAGCGCAGCACCGCGTGCTCGTCCCACGCGCGGGAGAAGTCCTCGCTCACGCCGCGCAGGTGCTCCAAGAGCCGAACGTGGGCCGGCCCGGCGACCCGTGAGCCGGTCTCCGCCCGATACTCGGCCAGGAACTGCCGGCTCGTGAGCTCCCAATCCGGGAGCATGGCGCGCACGTAGTCATCGGTGAAGACAAAGAGCAGCAGATTGCGCTCCTCCGCGGGCGCCGCGAGTACCCCGGGGAAGAGGCCCGCGTAGGAGCGGTTCCAGGCGGCGATGTCCCAGTGCGGGGTGAGGGCAAAGGCGGGCGCCGGCTCGAGGGCGTCAAGGAGGTGTTGCACGTGCGGGGGCACGGGCGCCGGGGCGAGTGGGACCACGCGGGGGCTCGGCGAGAAGCCGACGAGGCCGAGCACGTAGTCGTGCTCGGCGCGGCTCAGGCGCAGGTTCAGCGCCACGGCGTCGATCACCTGGCGTGAGGGGTTGATGTCCCTGCCCTGCTCGAGCCACGTGTACCAGGTGACGGAGACGCCGGAGAGGAACGCGATCTCCTCGCGGCGCAGGCCCTTGGTGCGGGCGCGGGCCACGGGCGGAAGCTCGTAGTCCGCGCGATCCGCCGCGGTGCGCTTGGTGCGCAGGAAGGCCCCGAGTTCCTTGCGCGCTGCCTCGTTACTGCTCACCCGCCAAAACTAGCACTCTCACTACTAGTATCAGCGGCGTCCGGCCCACGGACCCCGGGCGGACGTGAGCCACCCCATACTTGATGCATGCCCATGCTTCGTTCCCGCACCATCACCCACGGCCGCAACATGGCGGGCGCCCGCGCCCTCCTGCGCGCCTCCGGCGTCGCCAACTCCGATATCGGCAAGCCGATCATCGCGGTGGCCAACTCCTTCACGGAGTTCGTCCCCGGCCACACGCACCTCGCGCCGGTTGGCCGCATCGTCTCCGAGGCGATTCACGCCGCCGGCGGCGTGGCCCGCGAATTCAATACGATTGCGGTGGACGACGGCATCGCCATGGGTCACGGCGGCATGCTCTACTCGCTGCCGAGCCGCGACCTGATCGCCGACTCGGTGGAGTACATGGTCAACGCTCACTGCGCCGATGCCCTGGTCTGCATCTCCAATTGCGACAAGATCACCCCCGGCATGCTCATGGCCGCCATGCGCCTGAACATCCCCACGGTGTTTGTCTCCGGCGGTCCCATGGAGGCCGGCCGCGTGACCCTGACCGACGGCTCCGTGCGCTCGCTCGACCTCGTGAACGCCATCTCCGACGCCGTTGACGAGTCCATCTCTGACGAGGACATCAACCTCATCGAGGAGAACGCCTGCCCCACGTGCGGCTCCTGCTCCGGCATGTTCACCGCCAACTCGATGAACTGCCTCACCGAGGCCATCGGCCTCTCGCTCCCCGGCAACGGCTCGGTGCTCGCCACCCACACGGCCCGCAAGGCGCTCTACGAGCGCGCAGGCTCCACCGTGGTGGAGCTGACGAAGCGCTACTACGAGAACGACGACGCCTCGGTGCTGCCGCGCTCGATCGCGACCCACGAGGCCTTCGACAACGCCATGGCCCTCGACGTGGCCATGGGCGGATCCACCAACACGATCCTTCACCTGCTGGCCGCCGCCCGCGAGGCAGGCGTCGACTACGACCTGCACGACATCGACGCCCGCTCGCGCAAGGTGCCCTGCCTGGCCAAGGTGGCCCCGAACGTGGCCTACGACAAGACCTACTACATGGAGGATGTGCACCGCGCCGGCGGCATCCCCGCCCTGCTGGGCGAGCTGCACCGCGGCGGCCTGCTGCACACCAACGTGAACACCGTGCACTCGGAGTCCTTCGAGTCCTGGCTGAGCGATTGGGACATCCGCGGCGGCGCCGCTACTGAGGAGGCCAAGGCCCTCTGGCATGCCGCCCCGGGCGGCGTGCGCTCCTCCACCGCCTTCTCCCAGTCAAACGAGTGGACCTCGCTCGACACCGACGCCGAGGGCGGTTGCATCCGCTCCGTGGAGCATGCCTACTCCAAGGACGGCGGCCTCGCGGTGCTGCACGGCAACATCGCCCGCCACGGCTGCGTCGTGAAGACCGCCGGCGTGGACGAGTCCATCTGGACGTTCGAGGGCCCGGCCGTGGTCTGCGAGTCGCAGGACGAGGCGGTCGAGAAGATCCTGAACAAGACCGTCAAGGAAGGCGACGTGGTGGTCATCCGCTACGAGGGCCCCAAGGGCGGACCCGGCATGCAGGAGATGCTCTACCCCACGTCCTTCCTGAAGGGCCGCGGCCTCGGCAAGAAGTGCGCGCTCATCACGGATGGCCGCTTCTCCGGCGGCACGTCTGGCCTCTCCATCGGTCACATCTCCCCCGAGGCCGCCTCGGGCGGCGAGATCGCCCTCATCGAGGACGGCGACTTGATCCACATCGACATCCCCACGCGCGCCATCAAGGTGCTCGTGGACGACGCCGAGCTGGACGCGCGCCGCGAGCGCCTCGAGGCCACGACCGGCTACCACCCCGTGGGCCGCGAGCGTGAGGTCTCCGCGGCACTGCGCGCCTACGCCGCCATGGCCACGAGCGCCGACAAGGGCGCCGTGCGCGACGTCGACGCCCTCTACCGGATGACGTCCCCGCAAAACGCCTGAGCCACCCGGCGCGCGCCCCCGCGTGCGCCGGCCACGGCCCGCCTCCGGCCGCCACCGCCAACTCGCGGTGGCGGCCGTTGACGTTTTTCGCTCGCGTCCACGCCGCCGGGCACGGCGGTGCGCTGGTTTCGAACGGATGACGTTTTCGCCCCAGCCCCACCACAGCGTGGGCCCCTCCGCGTAGGGTGGGCCGCATGGACCCCAGGCAGAACGAGGAACTCGACGCCCTGCTCAAGGAACGCCTGCACGAGGCCTTCGACTCACAGATCCCCAACTTCGGGGGTTACAACCTCGTGTACGCCTCCGGAGACTCCGGCGCGGGCGGCTCCTTTGTGCTCGGCTTCCGTGCCCAGCCGCTGGAGCTGATCGTGGCCCCCGTTGACCCGCGCACCCACGCTGCGCTGGAGCCGGCCACGAGCATCGACCTCACGAACGTCTCGCACCTCGCCCAGCTGCGCGAAGCCGGCTACGAGTTTGGCCTGAGCACCGGGCGGGTCTTCCGCTTCGACGTGGCGCCCGCGCCCACGCTGTACCTCCACGAGGACGGGGTCAAGGTCCAGGTGCAGCTGCGCCAGGAGAATGACTGCCGCGAGCTGCACGCCTTCCTGGAGGGCTTCATGGACCACCTCGATTCCATCGTGGCGGCGGCCTCGGCGGCGGAGGAGACGAACTAGCGGGCCGAACGCGGTGAACTGCGCCACAGGGGCAATCCCCGATTTGGCATCATCGCGCCCGGCGGGTAAAGTTATGCGAGTCGAAAGCGCGCCGAGCCAAAGGCGATCAACGCGGCAGACAGCACGCACCTCTAGCTCAATTGGCAGAGCAATTGACTCTTAATCAATGGGTTCCGGGTTCAAGTCCCGGGGGGTGCACCAAGTCCAAAGACCCCTTCCGGGAACGGAGGGGGTCTTTGCTTGGGGATGAACTTTTGTTCGTCTCGGAGCGGCCCGCTCCCCGTTTTGGCGATCCGGAACGGAGGCTGTAAGCTGTTCCTCGTTGAACAAACGGACACCACAAAGTGAATGTTTGAACAGCGGTAAGCACCTCTAGCTCAATTGGCAGAGCAATTGACTCTTAATCAATGGGTTCCGGGTTCAAGTCCCGGGGGGTGCACCACCGAAGGGCCTCGATCATGCGTGATCGGGGCCCTTCCCCGCACCCGGGGCGCGCGTCGCCCGGTCACGCCGAGGAGCATCGCATGAGCCAGCCCATCGAACGCCTGAGCGCGGGCGCACTCGCCCCCGACTTCACCCTGCCGAACCAGGACGGCCGCGAGGTCTCCCTCAAGGAGCTGCGCCAGCAGGGCAAGGTCATCGTGTACTTCTACCCCGCCGCCTCCACCCCCGGATGCACCAAGGAGGCCTGCGACTTCCGCGACTCGCTCTCCTCGCTCAGGGCGGACGGCTACACCGTGGTTGGCCTTTCCCCCGACCCTGTCTCCAAGCTGCGCGCCTTTGCCGACAAGGAGGGCCTGCCCTTCGAGCTGCTCAGCGACGAGGACCATGCCGTGGCCTCGGCCTACGCCGCCTGGGGAGAGAAGAAGAACTACGGCCGCATCTACGAGGGCCTCATCCGTTCAACCTTTGTGGTGAACCCGGACGGCACGCTCGCGCTGGCCCAGTACAACGTGCGCGCCACCGGCCACGTGGCCAAGCTGCGCCGCGACCTCGGGCTCGCCTCGTAACGTTTCCTTGCGGCGCGCGGCCGGGGCCTCGATCCCTGGCTGCGGGCCCCGCCCGGTTAGACTTCCTTTCGGTCTCACCGGCCCACGCGGGCGTGGCGGAATTGGCAGACGCGCTGGATTTAGGTTCCAGTGTCTATTGACGTGGGGGTTCAAGTCCCCCCGCCCGCACTGAAGGACACACCGCGGCGGCACCACCCGCCGCCGCGGAGCACAGGAGGACGTCAGGGATGCACCAGGCCACCGCCACCCCCACCCGCCGGGCCGTCCTGGCTGGCGTCGGGGGCACCCTGGGCCTCCTCCTCGCCGGGTGCACGGTCTCCGAGCCCTCCCCCACCGACACGAGCTCCACGCAGGCCAAGCGCAGCCTGCGCCTGCTCACCCCCGCACCGTCCGGCAGCTGGGACCCCGTGGAGGCCTCGGATCTCGAGGCCCAGCGTGTGGTGCGCCAGGCCTACGACACGCTTCTCGGCCTCGACGGAGCCTCCGGCGCCCCGGCGCCCGGCCTGGCCGAAAGCTGGACCGTGTCGGACGACGGC
>JALAHE010000321.1 GCA_022712075.1 Galactobacter sp. | reverse complement strand
TGCACGCTTTCCCCCCGCGCCTGCTGCGCGTGGCTTTCTCGTGCGACCAGCCTCGCTTCCCCCCGCCGGCCGGGGGGGGGTTGGGGGGGGGTTTTGGGGGTTTGGTCGTTGCGGCGCCCCGCGGCTGGGTGCTTAGCCCACGCCGTCGAGCATGTCGGTCTCGGTGTTACCGATCGCGGCGATCACCTGCGGGCGACGGGAGCGCAGGTACAGGTACCAGGCCACCGTCACGAGCATCGTGACGAGGAAGAGGTACGGGATCACGTTGACGGGGAAGGCCGGGACGGGCCAGACGTTGGCGTAGAAGACGTACGCCATGCCGACCACGGCGACCGTGGCGCAGATCCACACGAGCGTGTTCTTCATGCCCTCGCGGCGCGTGTAGACAACGCAGGCGATCGCGACGAGCGCGTAGGCCACCATGTAGCCGTACGTGCCATAGGTGTCCACGTAGACCGTGATGTCCATGGGCGCCGTGCCGATCAGCAGCAGGACGATGTCCAGGAGAATCGCGAGCGGGCCAGCGATGAGCAGCACGCGGTGCGGGGTCAGGTGGCGCTCGTGGGTGCGGCCGAAGCTCTCGTGGATCACGCCCTCCTTGCCCATGACATAGAGGATGCGGCCCACCACATTGAGCGGGGCGACGACCACGGCGAAGAACGAGGCGCCGACGCCGAAGGTCAGGATCGGGCCGAACCAGGCGGGCATGCCGATGAGCGTGGCGATGTCCTCGAGCGGGGAGGCGGAGGTCGCGAGGTCGTCGTGCAGCACGGCGATCTGCGTGTAGGCGGAGAAGACGTAGAGGACGCCCACGGCCACGGCGCTCCACATGATGGCGCGCGGGATGGCGGTGTGCGGGTTCTTCGCCTCGCGGCCGAGGGCATCGGCCGAGGAGAAGCCGACAAAGCCGAGGATGCCGAGCACCATGCCGGCGGCCACGCCCTGGAAGGGGGCGTCCTTCAGCGTGAACTGCGCCGGGTCCCAGGCCTGCGGGCCGGCCCACACGAGCGCCAGGACCAGGAGCACCAGGATGATGGCCACGGAGACGAGCTCCAGGACCAGCGAGATACGCGCCGAGAGGCGGATGCCGCGGATCGTGAAGAGGGTGGCCAGGCCGCCCAGGACGATCGCGAGCAGGATGTCCGCGCCGACGCCCTCGGCGGGGACGCCGAGCAGGCGCAGGAACTGGCCCATGTAGGCCACGGAGCCGCCGAGCGAGCCGGCGGCGATGCCGAAGCAGCCAACCAGCAGGGCCCAGCCGGCCACGTACGCGCCGGTGGGGCCCAGGCCCTTGGCGACGTAGGTGTACAGGGAGCCGGCGGAGGCATGGCGCTTGGCGAACACCGCGACGCAGTAGCCGACGCAGAGGATGACCAGGACGGCCAGGATGAACGCGGCCATGGTGCCGTTGCCGGCGCCGACGAAGATGCTGGCGGCCGTGAACGCGATGACGGCGCTCGGGGCGATGTTGGCGATGGCCTGGGCCGCGAGCTCGGGGCCGGACATGACGCCGCGGCGCAGACCCGCGTCCGTGGGGGCCACGGCGTGTCCGGCCGTGGGGGGAGAGGAAAGGGACATGAGGGAGCCTTCGAGGTGAGGTGCGAGGGGGTTAAGGAATGAGGAGCGTGCGCAGCGCGGCGCCGGACTCGAGCTCGTCGAGCGCCTCGCGGGCCTCGGCGAGGGGGCGGCGACCGGAGATCAGGGGATCGAGCTTGAGCTGGCCGTCCATGTACTTGTCCACCAGGGCGGGGATGTCGATGGCGGGGCGGACGGAGCCGTAGTTGGAGCCCAGGATGCGCTGATCTGCCTCGGCGAGGACGAGCGGCTCGAAGGAGGCCTTGGCGCCCGTGGGCGGCAGGCCCACGATGACGGCGGCGCCGCCGAGGCCGAGCATCTTGATGGCCTGCTCCGTGGTGATGGTGCGGCCGATCGCGTCGAAGGCGTAGTCGACGCCGTCGGGGATGAGCTCGAGGAGCTGCTCCACGGCGTCGCCCTTGGAGCCGTCGATGCGGTCGGTGGCGCCGAATTGCACGGCCATGGCCGTCTTCTCCGGCAGCACGTCGATCGCCACGATGCGATCGGCGCCGGCCAGCTTGGCGCCCTGGACCACGTTCAGACCCACGCCGCCGCAGCCGATGACGGCAACGGTGGAGCCCGGCTCCACGGCTGCGGTGTTCAGCACGGCGCCGACGCCCGTGGCGACGGCGCAGCCGACCACGGCGATGACGTCAAGCGGGGCGTCGTCGCGGACCTTGATGGCGCCGGAGGCCGGGACCACGACCTCCTCGGCGTACGAGGAGACGCCCAGGTAGTGGTGCACGGTCTCGCCGTCGCGGGAGAGGCGCGAGGTGCCGTCGAAGAGCACGCCCTTGGGCGCCACGACGGTGGCGACCTTCTGGCAGCGCGCCTCGTGGCCCTGGCGGCAGTAGCGGCACTCGCCGCACGGCGGGACCCAGGAGAGCACGACGTGGTCACCGACGGCGAGCGAGGTGACGCCCTCGCCCAGCTCGGTGACCACGCCGGAACCCTCGTGGCCCATCACCAGGGGAGCCGGGGCATCCCATTCGCCGCGCTTCACGTGCAGGTCTGAGTGGCACACGCCGGCGGCCGCGATCTTGACGCGGACCTCTCCGGCGCGCGGCCCCTCGAGCTGCACCTCGGTGACCTCGACGGGGGTATCGGTGTCGGTGAAAACGGCGGCCTGCATGGGACTCCTTCTGATGAAAGCCGGTGGGGGAACGTCAGTGAGGCTAGTCACTCGGCGTGAGCTGGCGCACTGCACAAAGTGTCGATGCTCACCCCTGCGGTGCGACAATGTGTCCATGGCGCGTGATCTGCTTGCCCTCGCCGCAGCCCTCGGCGGCACCCTCCACCCGGGCCCGGGTGCCGGCGCCCCCGGACCCACGACGCTCGTGGACGCCGCGCTGCGCTGGCGCGACTTCACGCTCATCGGGCACCCGCACTACGCCACGATCGTGGCCGCCGACCGGCGCGACCTCGAGGAGGCGACGCTCGACGGCAGCGACCGCCGGCTCCCGCTCTTGCCCAGCGCGGTCCTGGCCCTCCCGGACGGCGAGCTGGCGCGCGAGTGGCTCCCCTCCGCCCCCGGGACGGTCTTGCTCGCCCCCGCCGATTCCGGCGAGCTGCTGCACGCCAGACTCACCGCGCTGCTGGCCCAGGACCAGGCGGCGGAGGACCGCGCCGTGACGCTCGGGACCAAGGTGCTCACGCAGGTGGCGCGCCGCGGGGGCGCCGCGGCCATCGTCAACGAGCTCGCCTCTCGCGTGGACGGCTGGGCCGTGCTGCTCGACACCCACGGCCAGACGATCGCGACCTCAGGGGCCGGCTCGCTGCACGTGGCCGATGCCGCGGCCGTCGCCTTCAACCGCCCGGTGCGCGTGCGCCACCCCGGGCTGCAGGTGCACCCAGTGGGCCTCGGCGAGGACCTCACCGCCTACCTCGTCTTCTCCTCGCGCTCTGGACGCGAGAGCACCCACCGCGACCTGGCCTCCCAGGCGGCGGCGCTGCTCGACCTCGTGCTGCGCCGCCAGGACCACACGGCGAGCGAGCGCCTGGGGCGCGAGGTCATGCTGAGCACCGTGCTCGCCGGCGGCGCCGAGGCTGCGGCGCTGCTGCGGCGCTGGGGCGTGCGCGAGGAACGGCTCGCGGCGTTCGAGCTCAGTTCGCGCTCGCAGGCGGTGGACGTGGAGCGGCTCCTGCGCCGCTGGTTCGACGGTTTCGGCGTGCCCCACCTCTTCACGCTCGAGCAGGACGTGGCGCGGGGGCTCATCGCGGAGGAATGGCTCGGGGCGCTGGAGGCGCAGGCCGAGGAGTTCGGCTCGCCGCCGCGCCCGGCCCTGCGCCTCGGGATCGGCTCGGCCCGGCTCGTGAACGCCTTGGGGCCCAGCGCGATCGAGGCGCGCGAGGCGCACCAATCCGCGGTCGACGCGGCCGTCACTGTACGTCGTTTCCATCGCATGCCGTCCGTGGAATACGTGATGGATCGGCTCCCCTCGCAGGACGCGGCACGCCTCGGCTCGCTGCTCGACCCGCTCGCGGCGCGGCCGGACGGCGAGGAGCTGCTGCGCTCCCTGCGCGCCTATCTCGTGGCCAACGGCGCCTGGTCGGCCGCCGCGCGGACCCTCGGCGTGCACCGCCAGACACTCATGCACCGCGTGGCATCTATCGAGGAACTCACGGGTTGGGACCTCGCTGACGTCGACGCCCGCACGGGCGCCTGGCTCGCCCTGCGGGCCAGGGGGCCGGCCGGCGCCTAGCGGCACCCGGCCCCCAAGCCGCGGTGCCGGACGCGAAGGTGCCCGACGCCGGGTGGATACCACCCGGCGTCGGGCACCTTTGGTGTGTGGACCGGCTAGGCGGCGGCGCGGGCCGCGGCGCGGCGGGCGCCGAGCCAGTAGCCCACGGCAAAGCCCAGCACGTGGCCGCCGAGGATCAGCACCTGCAACCAGAGGGCCTCGCCCACGAGCAGTGGCAGGTTGATGACGACGAGCACCGCGAAGATCGCGAGGCCGAGCAGCGCGAGCGCCGGGGCGATGAGGCCCTTGAAGCGGCCAACGAGACCGGGGTGAGTGCCGAAGTAGCGCAGGACCGAGACGGTCGTGAGGCCAAGCAGCACCACGAGGCCAACGGAGGAGAAGCCGGCGACCCAGCTGTAGTACTCGGCGATCGGGTCGAGCTGGGCCACCGCGGCGAGCACGATAAGCGCGACCGAGACGCCCGAGGCCCACAGCGAGGCGCGGGCCGGGGAGCCGTGCTTGGCCTGCACCGCACCGAGCGAAGCGGGCAGGATGCCGTCCTTGCCGAGGCTGAAGATGTAGCGGGCGCCCACGTGGTGCACGGAGAGGATGCAGGCGAGCAGGCTCGTGACGTACAGGACCTGCTGCACGTGCACCCCGATGGGGCCGAGGTAGGTGCCGGTGACGTCGGAGAGCAGGGTCGCCGAATGCTCGGCGGCAACGCCGGCCACGGTGGACTCGCCCACGGCCGTGACGAGCACCCAGCTGGAGACGGCGTAGAACACCGCGACGCCGCCCAAGGCCACGTAGGTGGCGCGCGGGATGGTGCGGCTGGGGTCCTTGGTCTCGTCGCGGAAGACGGCGGTGGCCTCGAAGCCGAGGAAGCTCAGCAGCGCGAAGAGGATGGCCACGCCCGGGGCGCCGGAGAAGATCTGCGAGGGCTGGAAGGCGGCCGTGGAG
Source organism: Galactobacter sp. (assembly GCA_022712075.1). Taxonomy (GTDB): domain Bacteria; phylum Actinomycetota; class Actinomycetes; order Actinomycetales; family Micrococcaceae; genus Galactobacter. The sequence goes on along the minus strand of JALAHE010000321.1, from coordinate 1,944 downwards.
GGGCCCTCTGGGCCGGAGCCGGAGGCGATGACGGCGACGTCGAGCACCACCACGATGGCGACCTCGGCGATCAGCAGGATCGCGAGCACCTTCCCGGAGACCGCGATGTTGCGATACCCGAGGGCGGCCACGCCGGCGGCGACGAGCAGCGCCCAGGCCCACCACGGGATGCTCGGCACGCCGTAGGAGGCGAGCAGCTCCTGGATGCCGGGGCCGATGAGCCCGTAGACCGCCGCCTCGAGCGTCAGGTACGTGAGCAGGGCGGCGAAGCCCGTTCCCACGCCGGCACCGGCGCCGAGGCCCTCGCGGACGTAGGAGGAGAACGCGCCGGCGCGGCGCACGTGCGGGGTCATGGCCGTAAAGCCCACCGCGAAGAGCGCCAGCACCACGGCCGCGATCACAAACGTGGCGGGGAAGGCCGCGCCGTTGCCGATCGCGATGCCGAGGGGCACGGGCCCGCCGATGACGCCGAGCGGCGAGGCGGCGGCGACCACCATGAAGACGATGGACCACAGGCCGAGGCGGCCGCGCAGGCCGCTCCCGTTTCCGGTGGCCTCGGCGCCCTGGGTCAGGGTGCCCGACGGCGCGGGGCCGGCCTGGGCTGGCCGCTGGGCGGCGGTGGTCTGGGACGGAGCGCTCGGCTGAGCCATGATTCTCCTCGGCGTGGGTGAGGCCGGGCCCGATGCCCGGCCGGATCACGCTACGAAGACCGCGGCCCCGCGCTGAACACGTGTTCCCTCACGTCCTTGCGTGACGCGTTCGCGACGCGCCACCGCGCCCCGTTCGGCGCTTCGTGACGCGGCGTGACGCCGGTGCGGCGCCATTGCGTCGCCGCGTGACGCGGCGGGCCGGGCCTCACGCGCGGGGAGTCCACCCGAGCGCCGGGCCAACGCGCGTGGCGAGCTGCGTGAGCAGGTGGCGCCAGTCCTCGGGCTCCAGCTCGATCGGCAGCTCGAAGAGCACCTCGTCGGCGAGCGCGAAGGACGGATCGGCCAGGTAGGCCTCCACGATCTCGTCGAGCGAGCCGATGATGTCGCGCGCGATGATCGTCTTCTCCCCCACGATCCCCTCGGTGCGCGGATTCCGGGCCTCGGCGTAGGCGCGGTAGCGCGCCTCCTGCTCGGGCGCGGTCCCCTCCAGGGGCACGACGACGCGGGCGTGGGCCACGTTGCCCAGGCCGGCCGGGTGGGTGGCCGCGAAGGCGGCCCGGTAGGCGCCGATCTGGGCGGCCTGGGCCGTCCCCACGGTGGTGTTCCCCTCCTCAGCCGAAGAGATGTTGGAGAGCAGCAGGCCCAGCCCGGCGGATCCTGCCCACGTGGCCGAACGCAGGGAGCCGGCGCCGTAGTTGAGCCGGTCGGCGAGGCCCACGCCGAGCGGCTGGACGGTCTCGGTGTCCAGGTCGCCGCCGAGGCCCCGGTACGGGGGCACCTCACGCAGCTTCTCGCCGCGCAGGATGTCGCGCAGCGCCTCGATGCGCCCGTAGCCGTAGTCGCCCTCCTCCCATCCGGCACCAAAGACGGCGGCGTTGAAGGCGGCGTCGCCGCGCGGCGGGTGCACGCTCAGGCCGGGGCGGAGGCGGCCCCCGGAGAGCGCGTCGGCCGTCGCGAGGTCCTCGGCGAGCCGGAAGGGGTTCTCGTACTCCAGCGGGATCACGGCGTTGCCGAGCTCGAGGCGCTCGGTCGCCACGGCAAGCGCGCCGAGGATGGCGCCCGGGGCGCCCGCCGCCTTCTGCAGGTGCCGCGTGCGCACCCACCCGGAGTCGAAGCCGAGCTCCTCGGCGAAGCGGAAGAGGTCGAGGGCGTCGCGCAGGCCAGTGCCCGGGTCGGCGGGATGAAACGGGACGATGTGCAGGAAGCCCAGCTTGGCGAGGGGGCGAGGGGCGCGCGGCGTGCTCATGGCCCCACGGTAGTGAGCGGGGGCGGCCGCCGCGCAGGCGCGCGACGC
>JALAHE010000320.1 GCA_022712075.1 Galactobacter sp. | reverse complement strand
TCGCCGAACAGGCCGCCGAACAGGCGGCCCCGGCCCAGCCGGCGGAACCCGCCCCATCAGCGGAACCGGCGGACTACGACTGGTCCCAGGCGGAGAAGGAACTCGGCAGCGACGTCCCCCCGCCGTTCATCGAGCACAACAACGGCGACGGCGAGGGGGAGGGCGTGGCCCCGCTCGAGCCGCCGCTGCCGCGCGTGAGCTTCGAGGATGTGGGCGGCCTCGAGAACGTCAAGGCCCGCCTCAACGAGTCCTTCATCCAGCCCATGCGCAACGCGGCGATCGCGCAGGCCTTCAAGAAGTCGCTGCGCGGCGGCCTCCTCCTCTACGGGCCGCCCGGCTGCGGCAAGACCTTCATGGCCCGCGCCGTGGCCGGTGAGCTCGAGGCCGACTTCATGTCCGTGGTCATCACCGACGTGGTGGACGGCGTGCACGGGCGCACGGAGAAGAACATCCACGCGGTTTTCCAGGAGGCGCGCGCCAACGCCGCGAGCAACCCCACGGTGCTCTTCCTCGACGAGATCGACGCGTTGGCGCTCAAGCGTTCGAGCATGTCCGGGTCCTCGTCCTGGCTGCGCTCCACCGTGAACCAGCTCCTGCTGGAGATGGACTCCATGTCAGGCAACAACGACGGCCTCTACATCCTGGCGGCGACCAACCACCCGTGGGACCTGGACGAGGCGGTCATGCGCCCCGGCCGCCTCGACCGCTCGGTGCTGGTCTCGCCGCCGGATCCGGCCGCCCGCGGGGCGATCATGCGCCGCCAGCTCTCCTCGCGCCCCGTGGCGGGCATCCACCTGGACACCCTCGTGGGTGGCACGGAGGGCTTCTCAGGAGCCGACCTTGAGCACCTTGTCACGACCGCCTCGGAGAAGGCCATGATGGAATCGATCCAGGCCGGGCAGGTGCTGCCCATCGGCATGAACCACCTCGCCGAGGCCATGGCGGAGGTGCGCCCCTCCACGGCCGAGTGGCTCGCCTCGGCCCGCAACGTGGTGCGCTTCGCGGCCGACGGCGGCCGCTACGACGATCTGCGCGACTACCTCGAGGCCCACGACGGCGACCAGAAGAAGAGCCGCCGCAAGGGCTGGTGGTCGTGAGCGAGCTGGGGGAGTCGCTGCGCCGGGCCGGCGCGCTCATCGCCCTGGGGCAGTTCGACGCCGCCGAGCGCATCCTCATGGACACCGTCACGGAGGGGGCCTCCTCGGCATCGTGGCACCAGCAGCGCGGCAACCTCGAGGTGCATCGGGACCGCCTCGTCCCGGCCGAGGAGGCGTTCCAGGAGGCCATCCGGCTGGAGCCGATGCAGGCCGCCCATTGGTACAACCTGGCGATGGTGGAGGCCCTGCACGGCGAGAGCCGAGCGCCGGAGGCCCTTGAACACATCAACCGCTCGCTGAGCCTGGACCCCCACGACGGCGACGCCCACCTGCTCGCGGCCCGCATCCTCGTGCACGCGGGGGACTGGCGGGCCGGCGCCCCGGCGGCGCTGGGCGCCCTCGATGAGGCCGAGCGGCTCGGCGCGGACGGCGCCAAGGTCGTGACGGCCAGGGTCTGGATCCTGGAGACGATCGGTCACAAGCAGGAGGCGCTCGACGTCGCGTCGGAGGGGCTCTCGCGCTTCCCGACGGACGCCGCGCTGCGCACGCGCTACGTCAAGCTGCTGGGGCACGGCGGCGGCGCGCAGGCCGAGGCTGGCGCGCTGCTGCGGGGCACCCTCGCCTCCGATCCCCGCAACGAAGCGGCGAGGGAGGAGCTGCTGCGCCGCCTCCAATTGCTCATGGTGCGTTCGCGCTACGCCATCCTCGTGGCCCAGGTGCTCGCCGCCGTGGCCCTCCTGTTCCCGCGCCCGGTCTCCGCGATCGTGGGCGCGGTGGGGCTCGCCGCCACGCTGCTCTTCCTTGGCCTGGACCGCCGCTCGGCCCGCAAACTCGCCGGCGCCGAGCTGCTCGATGAATACCTCGAGGGGCACCCGGGCCTGCGCGTGGGTCGCGCCCTGCAGCTCGCCGCCGCGGTGTGTGCGTGGGTTCCGGCGGTGGTGGGCGGCCTGGTTCCGGGCACGCCGGCGCTCGTGGCCGGCGCGCTGGTCTCCGTTCCGCTGGGCACGGCGCTGGCCTGGATCGGCGGCGCGCTGGCCGTGCGCTCGGCGGCGCGGGACCAGAGCGCGGAGGAGTTTGGGGGTTCGGAGCGGCTGCGCACCATCGTGTGGCGCGAGGCCCGCATCGGCAAGGCCCTGCACTACGAACGTTGGGCCACCACGCTCGGCATGTTCCCGCTCGGCTTCGCCTCCGTCATGATGCCGCAGGGCTTTGGCCTCGCGGCGGTGGCGGCGGCGGCCGGCGCCGTGATCGCGGCGGGTTCGGACGCCGTCGCCAAGCTCGTGGGGCTGCACCAGATGCGCCGCGCGAGCGCCCCGGCAGCGCTGCAGGAGGAGGTCCGCGGCCACAACCTGATCGGCGTGGGCTTCGCATTCCTCTTCCGTCAGGTGCTCGTCATCTTCCTCGCCTTCGGCGCCACGGTCCTCGGCTGGACCAACATCGCCGGCGCCACGCCCGGCGGCACGAGCGTCACGGATCGCCCGGTCAAGGAAACGCCAAGGGTGCCCCGCATCACCGTGCCGAGCATCGAGGTGCCGACCGCCCCGACCTTGCCGAGCGTGGTCGTCCCGCCGATCACCGGTTCGGGCGGCTGACGCGCCCCGGCGGGGAGCGCGCCGGTTCCCGGCGCGTGAGGCGCGGCACGGCACGACGGCGCCCACGCGCCGTCGTGCCTTGGCCCGCCTCCGGCGGCCCCCGGCTGGGTGCCCCCACGGAATGCGCTGAGCGCGAAGCGACTCGCTGGCCGGGGCACGCCGCCGGGCGGCTACAGTGAGAGCACGTGCGGCGCCCGGCGGGCGCCACAAGAGAAGGGGAACACCATGAAGATCAGTGTTGGCCAGTTCGCTCCGACCGGGGACGTCTTTGAGAACCTGGAGACGCTCGACCGCCTGGCGGGACAGGCGAAGGCCGACGGCGCCGATCTGGTGCTCTTCCCCGAGGAATCCATGCTCGCGATCACGCGGGTGGAGGGCGACTTCCGCGCCGCCGTCGCCAAGGATTGGACCCGCTTTGTGCAGCGCCTCTCCTTCATTGCGGCGGGCCACGGGATCGCCGTCGTCGCCGGCGGCTACGAGGCCAACGGTGAGGACGCCCCGTACAACACGGTGATCGCGGTGGACGCCACCGGCGCCATCGTGGCGACCTACCGCAAGATCCACCTCTTCGACGCGTTCTCCTTCAAGGAGTCGGAGAAGATCACGGCCGGCCCCACCGATCAGCGCAGCACGTTCGAACTGGGCGGCCTGACCTTCGGTCTCATGACCTGCTACGACATTCGCTTCCCCGAACTCGCGCGCGATCTGGCCCTGGCCGGCGCAGACGCGCTGCTGATCGGCGCCGCTTGGTACAAGGGCGAGCACAAGGTGGCCCACTGGCGCACCCTGCTGAAGGCCCGCGCCGTGGAAAACACGGTGTGGGTGGCGGCCGCCGGCACCTCCGGCGACCGCACGGTTGGCTACTCCGCGATCCTCGACCCCATGGCGCAGCCCGTGGAGTACCTGGAGGACGAGGCCGAGGGCCTCGTGACGGCCGAGATCAACCGCCAGCGCGTGGACGAGGTGCGCGAGTTCCTGCCCGTGCTGGCCAACCGCCGCATCGGCGTCCCGGAGCCCGCCGCTCGCTGAGCCCGTTCCCCCGCACCCGTTCACTTTTCGGCTTCCTGAGCGCAAACTGGGAATTGACCGGGTGGGCCGGTCATGGCGCTGTGGGGGAGTCATGGAACATCGGGAGCATCCGCGCCCCGTGGGGGTGCGCTGGTTCGGCTTTGCGGCCGTGACGCTGCTGTGGTTCGACGTGTTCCTCTATTCCGCGACCGTGGCCGTGATGGGGGAGACGTTCCTCCCGGCCGGGGATCGGGCCTGGGCCGGCGTCATCGCCCTCAGCTCCATCGGCGTGACCGTCCTGTTCCGCCCGTGGGGCGCCCTGCTCGGCGGGTGGCTCGCCGACCGTTGGGGCCGCCGCCCCGTGGCGCTGCTGGCCCTCGCGGCCGGGGCCGTCACCGCCGTGCTCGCCCTGCTTCCGCCCTACGCGGCGATCGGCGCCGTGGCCCCCGTCATGGTGCTCGTGGTGCGCGCCCTGCAGGGGCTCGCCGCCGGGGCCATCTGGCCCTCGTTTGTGGTGCTCGTCGTCGAATCGGCGCCGCAGGGGAGGCGGGCCACGGATGGCGCGCTGTGCCAGGCGGGCGTTCCCGCGGGCCTCCTGCTGTGCCTCGGCTCCATCTGGATGGCGCAGTCGGTGACCACCCCGGCCGGCTACGCCGACTGGGGCTGGAGGCTCCCCTCGCTCTTGGCGCTCGGCCTGGCGCTGTTGGCGATCTGGGGGCTGAGCTTCGGCGGCCTGCGCGAGTCCCCGGTATTCGAGCGGCTGCGCTCCCAGCAGCGCGTGTGCCGCCGCCCGTTCGTCCACGCAGTGCGCAGCGGCTGGGCCTCCATCCTCGGCATCGCGGTCGTCACCGTGGTGGCGAGCATGCTCTCCGTGGTCATGCTCGGTGGCTTCATCTCGGCCTTTGTCGAGGGCCTCGATGCCGGACTGAGCTGGGTGGATGGCCAGCTCGCGCTGGCCTTCGGCGCCACGATCTGGTTGGCCACGGTGCTCGTGGGCGGGCCGCTGGCCGACCGGCTCGGGGCGCGGCGCGTCCTGCTCTTCTCCTTGGTGTTCCTCACGGCCTCCAGCCTGCCGTTCGTCTCGTTGCTGGAGACCGCCTCGCTGCTCTCGATCTACGCCGCGATGGTGTTGATCGGCGTGGGGGCTGGGCTGTGCACCGCCTCGCGCCCGGCGTTTGTGGTGGGGCGATTCGTTGCGGCCCATCGCGGC
>JALAHE010000319.1 GCA_022712075.1 Galactobacter sp. | reverse complement strand
GACGGGGCAGGGGTGCTCGACGGCGCGGCGGAGGTCGCGGCGCTACTCGACGTCACCGGGCCGGATGGAGTGGGCAGGGACCACGGCAGCAGGCCGCACCCGCTCAGGGCCAGCGCGGTGGCGGCCGCCAAGGCGGCCCCCACCGACCGGCGGGCGACGCTGGTACGACGGCGCGCGGCCCTCGCCCCGTGGGCGGGGCGAGGGCCGCGCGGTCCCGGCATTGCGCCGTCGTGCATCAAAGCCCGCTTACTTGGCCGTGAGCGCCTCGAGCGTCTTGACGCCCTTGGCGGTGCGGTTCATGGCCGAGCCGTCCTCGAGGGCGATGGCGCACGTCAGTGTCTTGTTCGTCGCGTAGCTGATGTTGTCGTTGGCCGTGTAGTACGCGTAGAGGACATCGGTGTTGTCGTCTCCCACGTACTTCGCGAGCGCCTCGTCGCAGATCGCGGCGGCCTGGTCCTCCAGCTCGGAGCCGGAGGGGAGCGTGGTGCCGGTGAGCTTGCCCTTGGCAAAGACCTCGTCGGTGTGCGCCTCGGTGCAGGGAACCACCTTGACGTTCGTCTCGACCTCGGTGTCCTCGGAGGACGCGGTCTTGCCGGAGACGGAGGTGTTGAAGCAATCGCCGATCTGCAGGTCGTCGATGCCGAGCGAGGCGGCTTTGGTGACGTTGCCGGCGTCGTCGCGCTCGGGGCCGCCGCCGAAGAGTGAGCAGCCCGTCACGGACAGGGTGGCGACAAGGGCCGAGGCGGCGAGGACGGAACGAAGCGCGGCACGCGAGCGGGGCATGGTGTCTCCTGACAGGTGAAGAGTGACAAGCGGCATCGTTGCATGCAGCGATGTCTGCGGTCCAGTTGGGGCTGTCCCTCTGGGCCGGGTGGACCCCCTCCGTGTCCAGGCGCTCGGGTCATGACGGATGTCATGCCGAGGTCGTGACAGCCCCGGGATCCGCCAGCGCTTCAGCGACGGCAGGCTGGAGCCATGGACACGAGCACAGCACCCGCCGTCGAACTGAGCGGCCTGGTCAAGACCTTCAAGCGCGGCACCATCCGCGCCGTGCAGGGCGTGGATCTCACCGTGCAGCGCGGCGAGATCGTGGCGCTGCTCGGCCCCAACGGCGCCGGCAAGACCACCACGATCGACATGCTGCTTGGACTCACGGCACCGAGCGCAGGCACCGCCCGCGTGCTGGGGGAGGCCCCGCGAAGGGCCGCAGCCCATGGCCGGCTCTCCGCCGTGCTGCAGACGGGCGGCCTGCTCACCGACGTCACGGTCAAGGAGATCATCGACCTCACCGCCGGGCTCCACTCCCTGCCCGCCGCGCGCGTGGCGCAGGTGATGGAGGCCGCAGACCTCACGGAGCTGGCCCGCCGCAAGGTCGGCAAGTGCTCCGGCGGCGAGCAGCAGCGCGTCAAGTTCGCCATGGCGATCCTCTCCGACCCGGACGTGCTGGTGCTCGACGAGCCGACCGCCGGCATGGACGTCAACGCCAGGCGCCGCTTCTGGGACGTCATGCGCGCCGAGGCCGACGCCGGGCGCACCATCCTGTTCGCGACGCACTACCTCGAGGAGGCAGAGCAGTTCGCCCGGCGCACCGTGGTGATGGCGCACGGCGAGGTTGTCGCGGATGCCCCCACCCAGGAGCTGCGCGCCTCGCTCGGCGGGCGCGTGCTGCACGCGAGCCTGCCGGTGGCGGCCGCCGATCAGGCCTGGGCCGCGCTCCAAAGCCTCCCGGGCGTCGTCGAACCCTTCCGCGACGGCAACCGCGTCTCGGTGCGCAGCACCGACTCCGACGGCCTCGCGCTGACCCTGCTGACCACCCTCGCCTGCACCGATCTGGAGATCGTTGCTCCCACCCTCGAGACCGCCTTCGCGGCCCTGACCCAGGACTGAGCCATGAACTTCTCCCCGACCTTCTTCCGCGTGGAGCTGGTGCGCCAGGCGCGCAACCCCTTCACCCTCATCGTCACGCTCGCCATGCCGGTGGTGATGTACGTGATCTTCGGCGCCACGCCCGAGTACTCCGACGTGATGGCGGGGCGCGGCAACGTGGCCTTCACGGTCATGACGTCCATGGCGGCGTTCGGCACGGCCACGGCCATGACGTCGCTGACCTCGCTCGCCGCCTCCGAGTTCGCCCGCGGCTGGGGGCGCCAGTTGGCGCTCACGCCGCTGACCGTGGCCGGGTACGCGCTCACGAAAGTGCTGGTCGCCCTGGCCTACGCCACGCTGTCCGTGGTGGTGGTGTTCCTCGTGGGCGCCGCGACCGGGGCCCGGCCCACGGAGGGCTGGGTCTGGCTCGCGGCCGGCGCAATCATCCTGGCCGGCGGGTGCATGTTCGGGCTGTTCGGCCTCGGCATGGGGATGATCTTCTCCTCCGAGGGGGCCTCCGGCTTGGCGTCGATCATGATCACCTTCTTCTCCTTCTTCGGCAACGTGTTCATGCCGCTCTCCGGCGTGATGCTGGACATCGCCAAGTTCACGCCGATGTATGGCTACAACGCGCTGGCCCGCTGGCCCCAGCTCGAGGGCGGCATCGACGCGACGCATTCCGATCCGCTCTGGGCGATCCTGCTCAACGTCGCCGCTTGGACCGTGGTGTTCGCCGGGCTCGTGGTGATCGGCACCCGCCGCGTGCGGGCGCGGCAGTAGGGGCGCGGCTACCCTCATGGGCATGGACACAGAGGATCGGAAGATCCGCGGCTCGGCGCTCCCCGTCGTGGGGGCCCAGCGCGCCGCCAAGCAGCGGGCCAAGGGGAATCCAAACCCCTGGGCCCGCTTCGGGTGGGTCATGGCCGCGGTCTGGCTGATCTTCCTCTTCTACCCGATCGAGGCGATCGTCAAGTCCACGGTGGGCCAGGGGGCGCAGGTCCTCGCTTGGACGGGGCTGGCTGTCTTCGTGGCCGTGTACCTGCTGATGTTCAGGCTCGGCACCTCCAAGGGCGTGTCGGGCCAAGGGGGTGTGGCGCCGCGTCAGTACGCGCTGCTCGGCGTGCTCCTCCTGGCGGTCGTGGCGACCGTCCCGGCGATCGGCTTCAACGCCACCGGCTTCTTCCCGTTTGTGGTCTCCACGCTGGCGTATCAGTTCAAGCGCCCGCTGTACTGGTCCGCGAGCGCCGTGGCCGTTGCCCTCGTGGTGCTGGGGATCGTGACGCAGCCCGACGGCCAGGAGTACTTCGGCCTGCTCGGCATCCTCGTGATCCTCGTGCTCGTCAATGCGGTGTCCACGTGGCTCATCGCCCGCTCCATCGACGCCGACCAGCTCAGCCTGGAGCTGGCCACGAGCGAGGAACGCGAGGCGGTCGCCAGGGACGTCCACGACCTCATTGGGCACTCGCTCACCGTGGTGAAGCTCAAGGCCCAGCTGGCCCGCCGGCTCATGGACGTCGACCCCGAGCGGGCCAAGGCCGAGCTCGAGGAGATCGAGAAGATCACTGGCGAAGCGATCCAGGGCGTGCGGGCCACCGTGACGGGGCTGCGCTCCGAAGGCCTCGCGGCGCAGCTGGAGTCGGCGCGGGCGGCGCTTGACTCCGGGGGTGTGCGGCTCGACGTGAGCGGCGACGCCGGCGCGCTCTCGCCGGCGCAGGCGCTGCCGGCAGCCTGGATCCTGCGGGAATCCGTCACCAATGTGCTGCGCCACGCCCAGGCCTCGCGGGTGCTGGTGACCCTGCGCCCCGGCGAACTTCTGGTGGAGGACGACGGCGTGGGGCCGGGTGGGAAGCCGGGCAACGGGTTGCGCGGCATGTCGGAGCGCGCGGCGCTTTCCGGCGGTTCCTGCGTCGTGGGCGCCTCGGAGCTGGGCGGCACCAAGGTGGCGGTGACGTGGTGAGGCGCGGGGCGAAGCACGCGACGAAGCGCTTGGTGAGCCGAGCGAACCGGCGACGACGGGCGTCGTCGGGCAGGCAAGGAAGGGACATCACGTGAGCATCAGGCTGGTGCTGGCCGACGATCAGGCCCTGGTTCGCGGCGCGCTCGGCGCGCTGCTGGAGCTGGAGGGGGACCTCACCGTTGCGGGGGAGGCCTCGGACGGCGCCGAGGCCGTGGAGCGGGTGCGCGAGCTGCGGCCCGATGTGTGTCTCATGGACATTCAGATGCCGGGGATGGACGGGCTCGAGGCGACGCGCCTGGTGCGGGAGGCCTCGCCGGAGACCAAGGTGCTCATCGTGACAACGTTCGCCAGGCCGGGCTACCTGCGCACGGCGCTGGAGGCCGGGGCGAGCGGCTTTGTGGTCAAGGACGCCCCGGCCGAGCAGCTGGCCGACGCCGTGCGGCGCGTGCACGCCGGGCTGCGAGTGGTGGATCCGGCGCTCGCCGAGGCCACGCTCTTCGAGGGCTCGAACCCGCTCACCGAGCGCGAGGCGCAGGTGCTCAAGCTCGCGCTGGACGGGCGTTCGGTGGCGGACATCGCGGCGGAGGTGTTCCTCTCCGCGGGAACGGTGCGCAACCACCTCTCCAGCGCGATCGGGAAGACGGGCGCGAAGAACCGGGCGCAGGCCGCGCTCGCCGCGCGCGAGAAGGGCTGGATCTAGGCGGGCGCTGAGCGGGACCAGCGGCGCGGCGTCGGGCGTCGGGTGTCCGGGCTCGGGCCCGTCAGCCCCGCGAAAGATCCACAAAACGACGGGAGATCGTCGGATGGACGATCTCCCGTCGTTTTTCGGATCTTTTTTGGCTAGGCCGAGCCCACGGCGGAGGCAACGCGCTCCGAGTCAGCCCCCGAGCCGGCCCCGACGCCGCCGCCGAGCAGCCCGGAGTAGTCGAGCGCCCGCCGCGGTGTGACGCACGGATTGCCCTCGGCCAGGTGCAGCACGCGCGCGGCCGGGTCGATGACCACCGACATGATCGAGGCCCACTGCGAGGCCTCCGGGGAGCGCGGATCCGGGTGGCAGCAGATGGAGCCCGGCGCGTCGGTGTGATCCGTGAGCGCCTCGTGCAGCTCGGCCACGCCGACCACGGGATCGCCCTGCACCAGCGAGGTGAGGCGGCCCAAGCGGACATAGGAATCCGACATCGCCACGGGCGCCAGATCCGCCCCGCCCACCAGAGCCGAGACGAAGTGGTTCGTGTGGAACGTGGCGCCCCCGGACTCGATGACGGGGTGCACGCCCTCGGGCCCGCCCGGTTCCACCTCCACATTGAGGATGGCGCCGTTCTCGGTGCCGAGCACGTAGTTCCCGGAGGACGCGCGGCGGTGCCCGGCCAGCAGCTCCACGGCGTCGTACGCGTGCTCGCAATCGGCCATGGCGCGCAGCATCACGTGGAACGGGATGCCGTCGGCGATGCCGTCCGACGTGGTCACGAGCGTGTTGACGCACAACCCAAGCCCGGCCTCGTTGAGCATCGTCTTGCCGAGCAGGCCGGCCTCCACGACGGTCACGTAGTTCGGCCCGTCCTCGCGCTCCACCTCGAGCAGCACCACAGAGTCGAAGGCGTGGACGAGCCAATCCCAGTTCTGCCCGATCAGCACGCGGTGCACGTCGGTGCGCTCGGGCGAGAGCGCAAACGAGCTGCACTCGCCCTTGCCCGCGCCGCCGAAGCCGGCACCGGCACCGGCCGGGGTCGCGGTGAGCGCGGACCACAGGATCTCGGTGCGGCAATTCATCGCGAGGATGTCCGCCACGGGGAAGCCCGAACCGGCGGCGATGCCCTCGATCTCCTGCCAGATGGCGGGGAAGGCGGCGCGGATCGGCGCCTCGTGGCGCGCGGCGAGGCCGAGGGCTTCTGCCCAGGAGATGCCCTTGGCGGCAAAGCTCGCCTCGTAGCCGGCGCGGGCCGCGGCGATATGCTCGGCGGCCAGGCGCCCGTACTGCTCGCCGCGCTCGCGCGGCGCGCCGGAGACGCGGATGCGGGGGTACCCCATCAGGCCCTCCCGAGGAGTCGCTGGATCGGGTCGAGGGACCAGGCGCCCTCGCTCACCCCTTCAGTGCCCGACGGCGCTTGCTCGCCTTCGCGCGCGGCGGCACCGGGGGTGCCGGTGTTCGACGGCGCCGGCTCGCCTTCCGCGCCCGGCTCGCCGCCGGGGGTGGCGGCACCGGATGCCTCGGCCTGGCCCGCTGGCACCGCCAAGGTTCCAGCGGTGGGAGCCGCGGCCGCGCTGGAAGCCTGCCGCACGGCGTCGAGCACCTCGGCCGGAAGGAAGCCCGGCGCCGCGGCGGCGGGCAGGGAGCCCGTGAGTTCGCCGTGGGCGGCCAGTGCCGCCACCTCGGCCGAGGTGCCGATCCACGCGCCGGCGGCCTGCAGGTGCGTGATGACGCGCTCGATGAACGCCAGGCGCGAGGGGCGCCCGGAAATCATGGGGTGGAAGGTGGTCATGACGTGCCCGCCGAGGGCGGCGATGCCGTCGATCTCCGGCTGCCAGACGTCCCAGACCTCGCGCGGGGAGCGGATGGTCTTGTCCCAGGTGTCGTTGGCGAACCAGAAGTGCGGGGCGTCGTCGAGGATCCAGGAGACGGGGACCTCCACGAGCGGGTGGCTCTCGTGGCGGTAGGGCCGGATGTCGTTGAGGAGGTTGGAGCTGTAGGCGAGCCCGGCCTCCGTCAGCAGGTCGAGCGTGTGCGCGCTGAAGTCCCAGGAGGGCGAGCGGTAGCCGGTGACCTCGGCGCCGAGCGAGCGCAGGATGTGCAGGCCCTGGTGCAGCTCGGCCGCTTCCTCCTCGCGGGAGAGGAGCGTGGGGTTTGTGTGCGAGTGGCCGTGGTGGGCCACCTCGTGGCCGGCCTCGATGATGGCGCGCACTGCCTCGGGATGGCGCAGGGCGTCCTTGCCCGGGACGTAGAAGGTGGCCTTCACGCCGGTGCGCTCGAGCAGATCGAGGATGAGCGGGATTCCCACGCGCGGTCCGTAGGCACCCTGGGAGAGGACGCCGGGGCGGGAGGCGTTCTCGGGATTCTCCCCGATCCACACCTCCTCGGCGTCGAAGTCGAAGGAGAGGGTGGCGCCGAAGGGTGCGCCGCCGGGCCACGTGGGGGCGGTGAATGGGGTGGACAAGCTATCGCCTCGATCGGGGATCAGTGAGTGGTCCATCTCACTATGCGTCACCGATAGGCGGGTTCACAAGCGCAATGCGTTGCCTCTTGGTAAATTGTCAACGCAATGCGTTGATGTCGGCGACTACTCCTGAGCGTCGCCGACGTTTTCGATCGGCGTGCCGTAGCGCAGGTGGTGCACCTTGAGGACGGGGATGGATTCGGTGTCGGTGATGCCAGGGATGCGCTCGAGCGTGCCGCGGAGCAGCTTGTAGAGGTGCTCGGTGTTGCGCGTGTGGATCTCGGCACACAGGTCGAAGCGCCCCATGACGGTGGAGAGGTAGGTGATCTCGGGGATGCGCAGGAGCGCCTCGATCACCTCGTCGTGGCGGGCCGGCTCCACCTTGATGTTGGTCAGGGTGAGCTGCGTGTTGGTCTCGCGCGGATCCGTGAACGCAACGATGCGCAGGATGCCGGCGTCCTGGAGGCGCTTCACGCGCGTGCGGACAGTGGCCTCGGAGGTGCCGACGGTGCGGCCGATCTCGCGGAACGCCCGGCGCCCGTCGTCCTCGAGCTGGGTGATGATCGCGCGATCGAGGTCGTCCAGGTGCAATTCGGCCATGCCTGCGAGTCTATCCATGCGCATGAACCCTTAAGTCTACAAAAGTAGACAAACGGTGTGCGTGGCGGATAGCTTCACCGTGGCGGGCGTCCGGCCCGCCCCGCCGAGAGTCAGGACGCGCTGTGCCACCCATCGCCACCGTGACCGCCGCGCTGGAGGCCGATGCTCTGTGGGGCGCCTCCTCTGCGGGCGAGCATCTCGTCGCGACGCTGCCCAGCGATCCAGGCGAGCGCGCCACCGACGTCTTCTTCCATGAGGCGCCGCTGAGCATCGACCGCCTCGGCGACGCCATGCTCGGCCGCGCCAACCGTGAGGACGCCACGCTCACGGGCGACACCGCCGCGGCCGAGCTTGAGGACTTCGCCGAGGCGGGCGGCGTGCTCGTCGTGGAGCTCAGCTCGCTCGCCGTCGGCGCCGATCTCGCGGCGCGCGCCGGGCTCGAGGCGGCCGGCGGTGTGCGCATCGTGGCCTCCGCCCACGCGGGCGAGGGGCCGCTGGCGCCGCGGCTCGGCGCCGGCCGCGCGGGCGTCGTGGTGCTGGGGCCCGGTGCCGGCCCCGAGGCGCGGGAGGAGGCCTTTGGCCTCGCCGCGCGCGGCGTGCCCTTGATGCTCGACGCCGCGTGGCTGGGTGAGGCGCCCGGCGCGCCCGGGCTTCACGAGTTGCTCGACGATGCGGCGGCGGCCGGGGTGCCATCCGATCGCCTCGCAGTGCTCGGCGCCCGTTCGCTCGCCCACCGCCCCGACGCGCTGGCCGAGCTGGCGGCGCGCGGCGTCTACCTGCACTTCGGCTCGCTTGGCCGCATCCCCTCCGTCTACACCGAGGTGAGCGACCACGACGTGGCCGTGGCGCTCGCCGCGCTCGTCGAGGCAGGGCACGGGGAGCGGCTGCTGCTCGCCGCCGGCCTGGATCGCCGCCACGCCCTGCGCGCCTACGGCGGCCACGGGCTGGGCTTCCTGCCCCGTCAGTTCCTTCCCTACCTCGGCTTCGTGGGGATCGGGGCCGACGCCGCCCGCGCCCTCGCCTCCGAGAACCTCGTCCGCTTCCTGGATTGGAGCCGCCCGTGAGCTCGCCTGCCGCCCCCGCGCCCCACGCCGTCGTGCCCTCCGTTCCCGCGCCTGCGGCCGCGCCCGCCCCGGCGGGCGCCGTGCCGAACCTCGCCGGTCGGGTGCTCACCGTGGTCGGGCCCGTGGATCCGGCCGTGCTGGGCGAGGTGTCGATGCACGAGCACGTCTTCCTCGACATCGTGCGCCCGGCCCACAATCCGCGCCCCGGCTACGACGCACCCGCCGCGCGGGAGCCGCTCGGCCTGCACAACCTCGCCGAGGTCCGCGCCGGGGCGGTGAGCCTCGCCAACGACCGGCTCGGCGATCCCGAGCTCATGGCGCGCGAGGTGGGAGCGTTCCGCGCGGCGGGCGGTGGCACGCTCGTGGAGCTCTCCAATCTGGGGCTCGGGCGGGACGCCGAGGCGCTGCGGCGGCTCTCCCGCGCCTCCGGGCTGCACGTCGTGATGGGCGCGGGCTGGTACGAGCGCGAGTTCCATCCGGCGGACATGCACGAGCGCGGCGTCGAGGAGCTGACGGAGACCATCGTCCGCGACATCGTCGAGGGCGTGGACGGCACGGGGATCCGCGCCGGGATCATCGGCGAGGTGGGCGTGGATGGGAACCCGCTCACCGAGAACGAGCTGAAGTCCGTGCGTGCATCGGGCCGGGCCGCGCGGATCACCGGCGCGCCCATCAGCTTTCACCGCGGCGGCGCGGGGGAGGAGCAGCACCGCGTGCTCGACGTCCTCGAGGAGGAGGGTGCCGACCTCTCGCGCGTGGTCATGGGTCACGCCGGCACCGTCGGGGAAGACGTGCCGTTCGCCCGCCGCCTCCTGGCGCGCGGCGTGAGCGTGGAGTTCGACTTCCTCGGCACCACCGGATCGCCGTGGGGCACGCTCTTCCCCTTCACCGACCGCACCGTGGCGCGGGGCATCCTGAACCTCGTGGAGGACGGGCACGCCGAGCGGATCGTGCTTGGCCACGATGTGTGCCAGGCGATCCAGCTCGCGGCGTTCGGCGGGCACGGCTACGGCTACCTGCACCGGCACTTCCTGCCGGAGCTCGTGCGCATGGGCCTGGACCCCGCGCTGCTGCGGACCTTCCTCGTGGAGAACCCCGCGCGCCTCCTGAGCTTCGGGGCGCCTAGGCCATGAGCTCCTGAGTCGTCCGGAGCATCTCGTCGATGGAGCCCTCTGGATCGGTGATGGGGGCCTGCACGGCGCGGATGATCCCGGCGCCGTCGATGAGTAGTGAGACACGTTTGTAGCGCTCAAGCCCGCCGACCCTGAAGACGGGAAGGCGCAGGGCCACGGCGAACTGGGCGTCGGCGTCGGAGAGCAGGGGGTAGTTCAGGCCGGCGTGCTCGGCGAAGCGCGCCTGCTGTTCGCTGCGCTGCGTGCTGACGCCGAGGATGCGCACCCCCTGTGCCCGGAGGGCCGGCTCCGCCGCGGCGTAGCTCGTGGCCTCGATGGTGCAACCGGCCGTTCCCTCGATGCTGCCCCAGCCGGCGGGGTAGCCGTCCTCGGCGGGAGCGAAGGCGCCGGGGAAGAGGAAGAGGACGCTCCAGGTGCCCGGCTCGCTCAGGCTGTACCGGGCGCCGTCGTGCCCTTGAAGGCTCAGGGTGGGCACCTTGGTGCCCACGAGCGCCGCGGCGCGCTGCGCCTCGGCGTCCGTGGGGCGCGCGGTGAGCGTGCCGTCGCCGGCCACGAAGCGATCCCCCCACTCCTGCAGAGCGAGGAGGACGGGCAGGGAGGCGCTGCCCATGGCGGTGAGTTCGTACTCGTAGCGCGGCGGGTGCTCTTGGTAGGCGCTGCGCTGGAGGATGCCGTCGGCCTGGAGCGAGGCAAGGGTCTCGGTGAGGGCGCGGCGGGAGATGCCGAGCGCCTTGGCGATCGCGTCGAAGCGCGTGGTGCCGGCCGCGATCTCGCGCAGGATCAGGAAGCCCCAACCGTCCCCGAGCACGCCGAGGGCCTGGGCGATGCCGCAATCGCTGCCGCGCAGTTCGCTCGTGCGCATGGACGCTCCTTCGTTTGGGTCCGGCTTCCCCCTGAGTCTATAGTCAGTTCCAAATTGGAACTGACATGCGAGGTGTGCATGAGCCAGAACGGACGACCCGGGCTGCAGGTCAACGGAACCGCGAACCCCACGGACGGGGAGCGCGGCGGGCCGGCGGGCCTCGGCTCGGCGCAGCGCTTCTGGCGCTACTGGACCTCGCGCACGGCCGGTTCGCTTGCCGCCTCGGTGACCTCGGTGTCGCTCTCGCTGCTGGCCGTGGTGCAGCTGCAGGCCGACGCCTCGCTCGTGGGCGTCGTGGCCGCCGCGCAGGACGCCGCGTGGCTGCTGCTCTCCCTGCCCATCGGCGCCGTGCTGCACCGCCTGCCGCTCCGGGCTCTCCAGATCGCGGTGGACCTGGCCAGGGGCGGGATCGTCCTGGCGCTCGTCGCGGCCGCCGTGGGCGGGGTGTTGGGACTTCCCCAGCTGCTGCTCTCCGCGGCCCTCCTGGGCGTCGCGGCCGTGATCTTCGACCTCGCCAACCAGTCCTACCTGCCGCGGATCGTCCCCGCGGAGGAGCTGCAGCGCCGCAACTCAACGATCTCGGCGACCGACGCGGTCACCACGATGGGCGGCGGGGGTCTCGCTGGCTTCCTGGCCCAGGCCGTGGGCGCCGCGGGGGCACTGGTGGTCTCCGCGGTCGGTTCCGTCGTCTCGGCGCTCGCGATGCGCTCGCTGCCGACGCGACGGCTTCAGGGAACGGCGGCGGGCGCCGAGGCCGCACCGCGCGAGCCGATGCTCGCCGCCATCGCCACCGGCTGGCGCTACGTCATGGGCCACCAGGTGCTGCGCCCCGCCACGCTCTCGGTCACGGTGCTCAACTTCCTCTGCGGCGCCCAGCTCACGCTCTTCCCGCTCTTCCTGGTCCGCGAGCTGAGCCTGCCCGTGGGCTGGGTGGGCCTGCTCCTCGCCTCCGACGGCGTGGGCTCGCTCATCGGGGCGGTCCTCGCCACGCGCGTCGCGGCGCGGTGGGGCACGGCGAGGGCCTGCGTCATCGCCCCGTGTGTGGTGGTGGTCGGTGCGGCGGTCATCCCGCTCGGGGCGGCGCACGGCGCGGCGATCGGCGCCGCGTGCTTCCTGGCAGGCAATGTGCTCTTCGCCGGCGGCGTGGTGATCATCAGCATCGTGACGCGCACGTACCGCATGCGGACCACGCCGGAGGAGCTGCTGCCGCGCGTCATCTCCACGGTGCGCTTCGTCTCCTGGGGCGGCATCCCGATCGGATCGCTCCTGGCCGGCGTGGCTGCCTCGGCCTGGGGCACCACGACGGCCCTGTGGGCGTGCGCCGCGATCGCCCTCGGAGGGCCGGCCCTCCTGCTCGCCGCGCGCTCCTTCCGGGTGCGCGAGCTGGCCTGATCCCTGGCCGCGGGCCCGAGACACCTGGCGCACCGAGCTACGGCCGCGAGACGCTCGCGTCGTCGCTGACCCAGCCCACGGCCACGCCGTGCTTCGCCGCGGGCGCCCCGAACACCTCCCGGGCGTGCGCCGCCTGGCTCCACGCGAAGCAGGCGTAGACGAGGTGGCGCCCGATCGAGTACTCCGAGAGCAGCGATTCCCCGTCCTCGTCGGCGTCCAGCTCGTCCTCGTCCGCCTCATTCATGTTCGGAAAGGTCAGGGTGAGCTCCTCGTAGAAGGCGCGCAGGGCCGGCGTCGTCACGGCGGGATCGGCGTACGTGTGGTCCTCCGACCACGCCGCCTGCCCGTCCCACCAGCTCAGGAAGTCGGCGTCGTCGGTGGCGGACGGGTCGAACGCGAGGATGTCGTAGCTCATGGCACGCAAGAGTAGGGACCCTGGCCGCGGCGCGGAAGGGCGGCTAGCTTGGGCGAATGCTTCCCGATCGTGAACCCACCCTGCGCGGCGAGGGTTTGGTGCTGCGCCGTCACACGCACGACGACGCGGCGCTCGTCCGCGCCGCCGGCACCGACGCGTACATCACCTCCGTGACGACGGTGCCTCCGGCACCGGCCACGGACGCCGAGGTGGTCGCGTACATCGCCAGGCAGCACTCGCGCCTGCCCTCCGGCCAGGGCGTGCAACTCGTGATCGAGGACGAGGTGAGCGGCCAAGCGGTGGGGCAGATCGGGCTGATGGTGAAGGACGCCCATCGGGCCGCGATCGGCTATTGGGTGGCGCCCCAGTTCAGGCGCCGCGGCTACGCCGGGCGGGCCGTGCGGGTCCTCAGCGCGTGGGCGCTCGGCCTGCCGGGGTTGCACCGGCTCGAGGCGAGCATTGAGTTGTGGAATGTTGACTCGTGGGGCGCCGTGGAGAGCGCCGGCTTCATCCGCGAGGGGGTCGCGGCGAACTGGGAACTCGTTGCCGGCGAACCCAAGGACATGGTCATCTACGCCAAGGTCCCCGACGGACACAAGGGTCACGAGGCGCAGGCGCGGCAGTATCAGACAGGCGTGCCGCTGACGGAATGGAACGCGGAGGACCGGGAGGGTCGCAACCTGCTGCAGCTGTGGGCGGTGGGAGGCGAGAACGACGCCCTCCTGCGCCTGGCCCGAGGCGAGGAGCTCTCCGACGCGGACCTTCTGCACCTCGCCTGGCAGAACACTCTCTTCGTCGAGACGGGCTACCGCCCGCCGGTGATCTTCACTCCCGGCGGCACCCGGGTTGACCCCGTGGCGCAGGAGATCCTGCTGGGTCGCTTCGGGCCCTCCGGCACCCGCGTGCCGGGGCGAGACTGACGCAACCGCACGCCGTCGTGCCCTAGCTCCCGGACACGAACATCGGAGGGCCGGAGGCAAGGAAAAGGGCGGGCGCCGCGTGGTGCCTCGG
>JALAHE010000318.1 GCA_022712075.1 Galactobacter sp. | reverse complement strand
GCGCGGGTGATGGCCTGACGGATCCCCCACGTGGCGTACGTGGAGAAGTTGAAGCCCTTGGTGTAGTCGAACTTCTCCACGGCGCGGATGAGGCCGAGGTTGCCTTCCTGGATCAGGTCGAGGAAGAGCATGCCGCGGCCGGTGTAGCGCTTGGCCAGCGAGACGACGAGACGCAGGTTGGCCTCGAGCAGGTGGTTCTTGGCGATCTTGCCGTCGTGGATGATCTGCTCGTAGTCCCAACGCAGCCGATCGGCGAGGACCTCGCCGGCCGCGGAGGCTTCCTGGATCTTGTGGTCGGCGAACAGGCCGGCCTCGATGCGCAGGGCCAGGTCCACCTCCTGCTCGGCGTTGAGCAGGGCGACCTTGCCGATCTGCTTCAGGTAGTCCTTGACCGGGTCGGCGGTGGCGCCAGCCACCATGACCTGCTGCTGGGGAGCGTCGTCCTCGTCGTGGGCCGTCAGGACAAAGCCCTTGGAGGCCTCCTCCTCGGCGGCGGGCTCCTCCGTCGCGGCGGGGGTCGCCTCGGCCGGCTGCTCGTCCTTCTTGGCCGTGGCGCGCGTGCTGCGGCGCGCGGCAGGCTTCTTGGCGGCGGATGCCGTGGCGTCCGTTGCGACTGCCTCGTCTGCTGCGTCCGCGGGGTTCTTCGTGGGCACGAGTTGCCTTTCTGCCGAGTGTCGTGGTGCCGTTGGATCCGTAACACCACTGTGACCCTGTCAAGTCCGCCGCCGTCTCGAATAGCTTCTCGAGCGACTTTGAACGCAGGGTCTGAGGATTCAAACGACTGCGTCCCCCGCCTTGTTCCCGTGCGTGGGAACGAGAGCGGATCTCGCGGACCCGAAAGGGTCTGGCATCCATTGTCGCACGAATCCACCGGGTTCACGTGCAAGGGCTCACCCGTCCCAGCGGCCGCCGCGGCCGCCGTGGCTCGGGCGCAGCCAACGCGGCACCGATCCGGTGTCGATGAAACCGCGCAGCAGGGTCGTGAGTCGGTGCCCCGGCCATTCCTTCTGGGCCAGCTCCAGCGTGGCCCCCGCCACCGACCCGTGCCCCCTGGCCCATTCGATCCACGCGAGCAGGCAGAGCGCCTCCACCTTGCCGCGCGGGGGGAGCAGACCTCCGGCCGCCTCGAGCAACTCCTCCAGCGCCAGCAAGCCGCTCGCGTCGACCGGCCCCTCCCACAGCCCGAGCAGGATCGAGGCTGGGTCGGCGTCCGATGCCCCACCCGCCACGAGCGTGAGCAAGACGTCGCGGACCCCGGGGACGGGCAACGACCGCAGGGCCAGCACCAGTTCGGCGCGCTCGGCATCGTTCCACTCCCACCAGGGGTCCCCGACCTCTTGGCGATCCAAGACGAAGCCCCACGAGCACAGGCCGCGCCTGGCGACGGAGGCGAGCCACTCCGGCTCGTCGTCGGCGATCCCGTTCGCCTCGTCCGCGGGCCAAGGCTCGCCCAGCGCCTCTCCCCTTCCCCGCGACGCGTCGAGGATCAGGGCGGCATCGGCCCCCGGCGGCTCGTCCCCTCCCAGGCCCGAGGCCTCGAGCCACTCCCGCACGTGGAGGAGGTCCTCCCGCGCCTCCGCCTCGCCGCGCTGCCACGCCGCGCGTTGCCGCAACCCTGGCGCGGCCAGCTCCCTGGGCTGCGGCCCCTGGCCGGGAACGCTTCCGGCTCCCCATTCCTCCAGGGCCGCGGCCGAAGCAAAGAGCTCCTCGCCGTCGTGCTCGTTCCATCCGTCGGACTGCAGGCCGAACCACGTGGGCGGGACCACCCGGCCGGGTTCCGGGGGTTCCGGCACCACAAAGCCGCCCAGGAGCTGGGGCAGGGCCTCCGCGAGATCGTTCAGGAAGGCCCGCCCGGCGTCCGCCTCGCCGTACAGACCCACGAGGAAGGCGTGCGCCTCCTCGGCCACGTCGAGGAGCCAAGCCACCACCGCACCCTCGGGCACGTCGGGGCTCCAGTCATGTCTCGCCGTGGCGATCCAGTGGCTCTCCTCATCCAGTAGCACCACCACGAGGCTGCGCCTCGGGTGAAAGCCCATGCGGTGAGGCACCAGCGCCACGATGTCGGCGAGCGAACTGGTCCGTGCAGCGCCCCCGCTCGGTGGTGCGTCGGCGGGCCCATAGCCGGCCCTGGCCTTGGCTCGGCGAGCCGTGCGGCCGGCGTCCGCCGAGGCCGACTCCGCGGGCCCCCGCTTCATGCGAGGGGTAAAGGTTTCTGAGTTCTCGTCCATCCACCCAGCGTGCTCGCGCTGGCGCCGCCGCGCTCGGCCCGACGGCCCCTCGGTGGAGCCGGGGCGGCTGTGAGGGAAGGCTCAGCGCCCGAGGCGGCGGCGGAGCGCGCGGTGCAGCGGCTCAACGGCCTCGTGGCGCGCCCGGGTGCGCTTGCGCTCCACGAGGAACCCCACGATCCCCACGGCGTAGATCGCGTAGAGCACCAGGAAGGCCAGGCGGAAGCCGTTGAGGGAGTACAGCTCGGCACCCGCGCCGGCGGCGCTCTTGGCCAGGTCGAGGCACACGCCGATGGCCCAAATGGCGATCAGGCCGCCCGTGAAGGAACCCACGTTGGCCAGGCCCGTCGCGGCTCCCGCCAGGTGCGGAGGGTTCTCCGTGCGCGTGTAGTCGAACGCGACCATCGAGGTGGGTCCGCCGGCGGCGACGCACAGCGCGAGCACCACGAGCAGCCACACGGGCGCCGGGCCGGGCCACAGCAGCACCACGGTCCAGGCCGCCAGCCCCGAGCCGACCACCAGCATCACGAGATTGCTGCGCCTCACGGGGAAGCGCGCCACCGCGGTGCCCACGATCGGACCGAACACGATGGCCACCACCACAAACAAGGACATGATGAGCGAGGCCGTCTCCGCCGGCACCCCCTGCGCCGAGACGAGGAAGGGGTAACCCCAGGAGAGCAGGAAGACGTTCACGCCGAAGGCGCAGATCCAGTGCGTCCAAAATCCGAGGCGCGTGCCGGGGTGGGCCCAGGCCTCACGGATCGATCGCCAGAACGGCAGGGGCGCCCCGGCACGTTCCCCCACGGCGCCCGGGCGATTGCGCACGGCAAGGAACGCGACGAGGCACGCCACGAGCGAGAGGGAGGCGAGTGCCAGGAACGCCCTGGTCCAGCCGGTCAGCCCAAGCAACGCGGCAAAGGGAACCAACGAGACGAGCTGCCCCACCTGCCCCACCGAGGCGGTGAGCTGGGACATGATCGGGTTCAGGCGGGGAGGGAACCAGGCCGGGAGCAGACGCATGGCGGACACGAAGGTCATGGCGTCGCCGGCCCCCACGAGCACGCGCCCGAGGAAGCCGATCCCCACGTCGTGCGAAAAAGCAAGCACCAGCTGCCCCACGGTCATGAGCGCGGCGCCGCCGCCGATCATGACGCGCGAGCCCCAGCGGTCGACGAGTGCGCCCACGGGGATCTGCAGGCCCGCGTAGACGACGAGCTGCACCACGGAGAAGGTCGCGAGGATCGAGGCGCCGGCGTCGTAGCGCTCGGTCGCGTCCAGGCCGGCCACGCCGAAGCTCGTGCGCTGCGTGACGGAGACAAGGTAGGCAAACACGGCGGCGCCCCAGACCAACCAGGCCTGGGGCGTCGCCTTCGCGGGAACGCTCATGCGCGGGGGCCGTCGACCTCGTCCGGGTTGTCGGTGCCGGGCCCTGGGTCCTCCGGATGCCCGGCGCCACCGGCTCCGGGGAGCTCGCCGGCACTGGGTGCAGCGTCGCGCAGCTCGCTGGGGTCGACCTTGACGGTGCGCAGGTAGCGCTCGGCGGCCGCGGCGAGCTCGTCGCCGTCCGGCATGTGTTGACCCTCAGCCACGAGAGCGGACGCTGCACCGAGTGCGGGAGACTCGACGTCGTAGCGCAGCTCGAGCCCGGCGACGAGGCGCTGGGCGTCCGGGTTGTCCTCGATCTGGGCGGCGATTCTGGCGTCAACCTCGCGGCCGGCCTCGCGCAGTTCCTCGGTCGGCACGGCCAAGCCGGCCTGCGCGGCCACGGCCTCGAGTCCGGCGACGGCGGCGGGCGGGTACTCGGACTCGGCGATGTAGTGCGGCACGGGGATCGTCATGCCGACGACCTCGCGCCCACCCTGGACGAGGCGCGTCTCCAACAGGTGCGCAAAGGAAGCCGGCAGTTCGAAGGGCCCGATCCGCTCGCCGCTCTGCTCGCCGTGGCGACGGATGGCCACTGGACGGGTGTGCGGAACTGGCAGGGGCACCGCGTGGACCACGGTCACGGGACCCGCCCCCACGTCGTCGAGCAGGCCGCCAAAGGCGGCGGCAACGCGCTCCCAGCCAAACGCCGGCTCGGCGCCGGAGAAGTACAGGGCCTCGTTGCCGAGCTCGTCCTTCAGGACGTCCACGGCCAGGCGCGGCGGCGCGTAGTCGGAGAAGCCGCCGTCGGCGTAGGTGATGCGCGGACGCGTGGCGCGGTGGTCAACGAGCAGATCGGCGTCGAACTCGGCCAAGGGCGTGCTCTCAAGGCCGGCTTCCAGGCTGCGACGCATGGACGCGAGGGTCGATCCGGCGTCAAACACCCCGTCCACGACCGCCACGACGGGCAGGCCCTTGCCCACCACGGCGCGCTTGGTCGCCCCGTACACGTCCATCACATCCTCGGCACGCACGCTCGCTTGCACTCCCTTTCGGCTTGGCGGAGGTCGGTCGCCCCACAATGACACCTCACTCCAGGCCAACAGCCTAGTGCCGCGGCTTGTTCCCGCCGGGGTCGGTGTCGGCGTCCGTCGCACCGCCGCTGGACCCACGGCACGACGGCGGGCGGCTGGCTTGACGCGCGCCCGCCGGCGCGGCGCGCGGGGGCTTGGGAGCCCCCGGGTCGGTGCTTGACCCCCCAAGGTTTAGGCTGGGATCGGGTAGCCATGTCCTCGACGCAGCCACCAGCGCGTCGCGTGGCCCCGAAGCCGGAAGGATGATGTTGGTGCATAACACTGACGAAGTGACCCTGTCCGTAGTGGCCAAGGGCCAGCGCCGCCTGGGCGCGGACGTCGCGGTCGTTGCCGCGGCCAGCCTGGATGAGGGCGTCGTTCTGCTGGGCTCCCCCTTCGATGCCGCCCGCACCACCGAGCTCGAGGCCCTGCTGCCGCGCTTGGGCTTCACCGGCGCCGCCGGCACCACGCTGCGCACCGCCGGGCAGGACGACGACGCCGCCCCTGTGCTGCTGTTCGTGGGCCTCGGCGAGGTCAAGGAGACCGCCAGCACCGAGCAGCTGCGCCGCGCGGCCGGCGTGGCCTCCCGCGCCCTGGCCGGCCTGGAGAAGGCCGTCCTCCTGCTCCCCGCCTCGAGCCTCGAGGACTTCTCGGCCGTCGCCGAGGGCGCCTCGCTCGGCGCCTACAACTTCACGACGCTCAAGTCGGCCCCCAAGCCGAGCTCCGCGCCGCTGCGCGAGGCGGTCATCGCCACCGATCTGAAGGCCGACAAGGACCTCAAGGCCGCGCTGACCCGCGCCGCCGTTGTCGCCCGCCACACCAAGCGCGTGCGCGACCTCGTCGACACCCCGGCCAACGTGCTCTACCCCGAGTCCTTCACCGAGTACGCCCGCCAGGCCTCCAAGTCCCTCGACGTCAAGCTGACCGTCTGGGACGAGAAGAAGCTCGCGGCCGAAGACATGGGCGGCATCCTCGGCGTGGGCCGCGGCTCCGTGCGCCCGCCCCGCCTCGTGAAGGTCGACTACTCCCCCGCCCGCGCCAAGGGCCACGTCGCCCTCGTGGGCAAGGGCATCACCTTCGACACCGGCGGCATCTCGCTCAAGCCCGCCGCCGGCATGGAGGAGATGAAGTCGGACATGGCCGGCGCCGCCACCGTGCTGCACGCCGCCCTCGCGGCCGCCGAGCTCAAGCTCCCCGTGCACGTCACCGCGTGGCTGTGCCTGGCCGAGAACATGCCGGGCGGGGACGCCACGCGCCCCGGCGACGTGCTCACGATGCACAACGGCAAGACGGTCGAGGTCACCAACACCGACGCCGAGGGTCGCCTCGTGATGGCCGACGGCCTGTCGAAGGCCTCCGAGGAGGCGCCGGATCTGCTCTTCGACGTCGCCACGCTGACCGGCGCTCAGATCGTCGCCCTCGGCCACCGCACCGCGGGCCTGATGGGCGACGACGAGGCCACCTCGGCCGTACTGGCCGCCGCCGAGGCCTCGGGCGAGCCCTTCTGGGCCATGCCCTTCCCGGAGGACATCCGCCCGGACCTGGACTCCGCCACGGCCGACCTGCGCAACTCCGGCAACCGCGATGGCGGCATGCTGAAGGCCGGCGTGTTCCTGCGTGAGTTCGTCGGAGCGGAGGGCGTCGAGACCCCCAAGTGGGGCCACCTCGACATCGCCGGCCCCGCCTTCAACACGGGCGCGCCGTGGGGCCACACCCCCAAGGAGGGCACCGCCTTGGCGCTGCGAACCCACGTCAACGTCGCCGCGGCCCTGCCCGGCCGCGACTGATGCCACGGGCTCACGCCGGTGTGATGGATCACACATCGGCGTGAGCCCGCCGACGCGTGGTGGCACCCCGCCGCGCGCAACGACTACCATCACCAGAAGATAGTCACCCCCGCCGCGCGCGTGCTACACGTGTGTCCACGCACGCGACATCCCCGCAGCCCGCGACCGCGGCCTGCGTCAGACGCATCGAAGCATCGAGAAGTAGGGAGCGTTTCGTGGCCGACTCGGCAGCAACGCAAGAATTCGACGTCCTCGTCCTCGGCGGCGGCAGCGCTGGCTATTCAGCCGCGATCCGCGCCACGGAGCTGGGCATGACCGTGGGCCTCGTGGAGCGCGCCAAGCTCGGCGGCACCTGCCTGCACACGGGCTGCATCCCCACCAAGGCGTACCTGCACTCGGCCGAGCTGGCCGACAACGCCCGTGAGAGCGCCAAGTACGGCGTGAACACCACGCTCGAGTCCATCAACCTGGGCACCGTGCGCGATCACAAGAACGCCATCGTCGCCGGCAAGCACAAGGGCCTCACCGGCCTGCTGAAGATGAAGAAGGTCAACGTCATCGAGGGCCAGGGTCAGCTGACCGGCCCGAACACCATCACGGTGGACGGCGTTGCCTACACGGGCAAGAACATCATCCTCGCCACGGGATCCACCTCGAAGACCATGGGCCTGGACATCTCCGGCCGCGTCATCACTTCCACCGAGGCCCTCGAGATGAGCGAGCTTCCCTCCTCCGCCGTGGTGCTCGGCGGCGGCGTGATCGGCGTCGAGTTCGCCTCCATGTGGAACTCCTTCGGCGTCGACGTCACCATCGTCGAGGGCCTGCCCTCCCTGGTGCCGAACGAGGATCCGGCGATCATCAAGGTGCTGGAGCGCGAGTTCAAGAAGAAGGGCATCAAGTTCAAGACCGGTGTCTTCTTCGAGAAGGTGGAGCAGGACGCCAACCAGGCGACCGTTTCCCTCGCCGATGGCACCTCCGTCTCGGCCGACGTCGTGCTCGTGGCCGTGGGCCGCGGCCCCGTCACCGAGGGCTTCGGCTTCGCCGAGCAGGGCATCACCCTTGACCGCGGCTTTGTCATCACGAACGAGCGCCTTCACACCGGCGTCGGCAACATCTACGCGATCGGCGACATCGTCCCGGGCGTGCAGCTGGCCCACCGCGGCTACCAGCAGGGCATCTTTGTCGCCGAGGAGATCGCCGGCCTGAACCCGGTCATCGTCGAGGACGTCAACATCCCCAAGGTGACCTTCTGCGAGCCGGAGATCATGTCGGTCGGCTACTCCCAGCCCAAGGCCGAGGAGAAGTTCGGCAAGGACAACATCGAGACCGTCGAGTACAACCTGGCCGGCAACGGCAAGTCCTCGATCCTCGGCACCTCCGGCATCGTCAAGATGATCCGCGTCAAGAACGGCCCGATCGTCGGCGTCACCGGCATCGGTGGCCGCTTCGGCGAGCAGGTCGGCG
>JALAHE010000317.1 GCA_022712075.1 Galactobacter sp. | reverse complement strand
GTCAGGGGGCGCTCGGCGAGTCCCTGGCCAACGCGCCACGAGCGAAGGTGCTCCGGCAGCAGCTCGCCCTCGTAGCCCTCGGCCCGCACCGTGCCGGAGCCCACGACGATCGCGTCGCTCACGGCGCGCAGGAGCGGGAAGAGGCGGCGGTCGGCCGGCGTGCCCAAGGCGCCGGACGCGCCGTCGAGCACCCCCACGCCGTCGAGGGAGGTGACCATGTTGAAGCGCACGAAGACCTCGGCGCCGGCCGGTGCGGCCGCGTCGGCCAGGAGCTCGGCGTCGCTCAGCGGCTGGGCTTCGGACGCGTGCAACGGGAGAAGTCTGCGCATGGCAACCAAGGGTAGAACAGCGCCGGCCCGCTCCGAAGCCGCATCGCTCAGAGCACAGCCGAGGGAACCGGCGCTCACGGCAGGTTGATCTCGCCCTGGTTGTGCAGCAGGTAGGCCGGCTCCCGCCAGCCGTGGATGGCCTCGATCATGCGGGCAGCGCTCACGGCCTCGGGGACCTGGTGCATGCGCAGGATGCGCGCCCCGCCCTCGGCGCACACGGTCGCGGCGGCGAGCGAACCGGCCAGGCGCTCCGATTTGGGCAGGTCGAGGCTCTCGCCGATGAAGTCCTTGTTCGAGACGGCGGCGAGCAGCGGAAGGCCAAGCGCCGCGAGCTCGGGGAGGCGGCGCGTGATCTCGAGCGAGTGGCTCGTGTTCTTGTTGAGGTCGTGCCCCGGGTCGATGATGAGGCGCTCCTCCGGCACCCCGGCCCGGACGGCGCGCTCGATGCGATCCTCGAGGAACGCCTTGATCTCGTCCACGACGTCGTCGTACTGCGGGCGCGGATACACGGTGCGCGGGGCGGCGAGGGAGTGCGTCAGCACGAGGTGGGCTCCCCGCTCGGCCACGAGCGGGGCCAGCTCCGGATCGGAGAGCCCCGTGGTGTCGTTGACGACCGTGGCGCCGGCCGCGAGCGCGGCGTCCGCCACGCGGTGGTCGAAGGTGTCGACCGACACGATGGAACGCCCGCCGGCGGCGCGCAGACCGGCCACGACGGGCACCACGCGCTCGGCCTCCTCGCTCCAAGGCAGGGGAGGGCCGGGGGCGAACGGAACGCCGCCGATGTCGACCCACTCCGCGCCGTGCGCCTCGGCGGCCAGCGCCGCCTCGACGGCGCGGTCGAGGGCAAACGTGGCCCCGGCGTCGAAGAAGGAATCCGGCGTGCGGTTGATGATCGCCATGACCACGATGCGCCGAGAGAAGTCGATGGTGTGTTCGCCGAGGGTGCGCACCGGATGGCGCAGCGGGGGAAGAAACACGAGGGGAGCACGCTCCTTGGTGACAGGCTCCGCGCCGGGACGGACGGCGCTCGGGGCTCCATCTTCACCCGCGTGTGTCGCCGCCACGCCGATAGACTGGGGGCGTGTCCCAGAGCCCCGTCTATCTCGACCACGCAGCGACCACCCCCCTCTCCCCGGCGGCGCGGGAGGCGATGATCGAGCACCTGGACCTCATCGGCAATCCGAGCTCCCTGCATGGACCAGGGCGCACGGCGCACCGCCTCGTCGAGGAGGCGAGGGAGGGGCTGGCCGCGGCGATCGGGGTGCACCCCTCCGAGGTGCTCTTCACCTCCGGTGGCACCGAATCGGACAACCTCGCGCTCAAGGGGACGTTCTGGGCGCGCACCGCGCGCGATCCGCAGGCTCGCGGGATCCTGCTCACGGGGGCCGAGCACCACGCCGTGCTCGACACCGCCCAGTGGCTCGTTGACCACGAGGGGGCCACGCTGCACCTCGCGGAGCTCACGCCGGAGGGTCTGCTCGAGCGCGGTTCCTGGGAGCGCGCGCTCGCGGAGCACGGGCCGCGCCTGGCGCTCGCCACGCTCATGTGGGCCAACAACGAGGTGGGGGTGGTGCAGCCCGTGCCGTGGGCAGCCGCTGCCTCCGCGGCGGCGGGCGTGCCGCTGCACTCGGACGCCGTCCAGGCCTTGGGCCACGTGCGGATCGACCTCGCCACGCCGGGCCTGAGCTCGGCGGCCATCAGCGCCCACAAGCTCGGCGGCCCCGTTGGCATCGGCGCCCTCATCCTGCGCCGCGACCAGCAGCCGGTCCCGCTCCAGCACGGGGGCGGACACGAACGCTCGCTGCGCTCGGGGACCCTCAACGTGGTCGGGGCCATCGCGTTTGCCGCGGCGGCGCGCGCAGCCGTGGACGCCGTCGACGCCGAGCGCTTGCGCCTCGCGGCCCTGCGCGAGCGCCTCGTGGGCGGCGTGCTCTCCGGCGTCGAGGGCGCGCGCCTGAGCGGACCGACCGATCCGGACGCGGTGTTGCCCGGCACGGTGCACTTCACCTTCCCCGGCGCGGAGGGGGACACGGTCCTCTTCATGCTCGACATGGCAGGCATCGCCTCGAGCACGGGCAGCGCGTGCACGGCCGGAGTGGCCGGGCCCTCCCACGTGCTCATGGCGATGGGCGCGAGCGAGGCAGACGCTCGCTGCGTGCAGCGCTTCAGCTTGGGGGCCACCACCTCGGCCGACGACGTCGAGCGCCTCCTGGGCGCGCTGCCCGCCGCCGTCGCGGCGGCCAGGGCGGCGGGACCCGCCGCCGGGCGGCGTTAGGCGAGCCAGCGCCGTCGTGCCTCGTGTGATCCGCGCCCGGTCCGGGTGCCCGGGTTTCCCCTGGAGGGCAAAAGCGAGCACCATGGAGGGTGCGCCGCCCGCGGCGCGCGCGGGCGATCCCCGCACATTCGAAGCAGCAGATCAAAGGACGGCACCCAAGCCATGAAGATCCTGGCGGCCATGAGCGGCGGCGTTGACTCGGCGGTGGCCGCCGCCCGGGCCGTGGAGGCGGGCCACGAGGTGGTCGGCGTGCACCTCGCGCTCTCTCGCATGCCCGGCACGCTGCGCACTGGAAGCCGCGGCTGCTGCACCATCGAGGACTCGAACGACGCCTTCCGTGCGTGCGACACCCTCGGCATCCCCTTCTACGTGTGGGACTTCTCCGATCGCTTCAAGGCCGACGTCGTGGATAACTTCGTCGAGGAGTACGAGGCGGGCCGCACGCCCAACCCGTGCCTGCGCTGCAACGAGAAGATCAAGTTCGAGGCGCTCCTGGACCGCGCCATCGCTCTCGGCTTCGACGCCGTGGTGACGGGGCACTACGCCTCGGTGCTGCGCGACACCGACGGGCGGGTGGAGCTGCACCGCGCCGCCGACGACGCCAAGGACCAGTCCTACGTGCTCGGCGTGCTGCGTGAGGACCAGCTCGAACACTGCTGGTTCCCGCTGGCCGACACCCCGAGCAAGGCGCTCGTGCGCGCCGAGGCCGAGGAGCGCGGGCTCGGCGTGGCCGCCAAGCCCGACTCGCACGACATCTGTTTCATCCCGGACGGGGACACGCGCGGCTGGCTGGCCGAGCGCATCGAGCTCACGCCCGGTCGGATCGTGGACCAGGACGGCACCGACCTCGGTGAGCATCAGGGCGCCCACGCGTTCACGGTGGGCCAGCGCAAGGGACTCTCGATCGGGCACCCGGCGCCGGACGGCAAGCCGCGCTACGTGCTACAGGTGCGTCCCAAGGAGAACCGAGTGGTCGTGGGTCCCGGCGAGCTGCTCGAGGTGGATCGCCTCGTGGGGATCCGGCCCTCGCACGCCGGCGCGCCGCATCCGGCCGTGGCCTCGGGGGAGTGGATCGACGCCTTGGTGCAGGTCCGCGCCCACGCGGAGCCCGTTCCGGCGCGCGTGCGCTGGAGCGAGCGCGACGGGGCACCGGCCGTGGAGGCCGAGCTGGCCGGTTCGCTGCGCGGCGTGGCGCCAGGGCAGTCGATGGTGCTCTACGTCGGCACGCGCGTGCTGGGTCAGGCGACTATCGCGAGCGCCCATTCCTCGGCGTGGAACCCCGAGGCGCTCGACGCCGCGGTGTGAGCCGGGCGCGCCGGCCCGCGTGCGTCACGTGGGGCCGCCCGGCGCCCGCCCCACCCTAAACTGAGGCACATGAGCGAGACGACGCAGCACCACGACTCCGAGTACGACCCCGCCGCCAGCTCCCTGCAGGGACAGGTGGACCCCGCGGTCATGCAGGAGCTGCTGCACATCCGCTCCAGCATCGACAACATCGACGCCGCGCTCCTGAACATGCTCGCCGAGCGCTTCAAGTGCACCCAGCGCGTCGGCTGGCTCAAGGCCAGGCATCAGCTGCCCGCCTCCGACCCGGGGCGCGAGACCGCGCAGATCGCGCGCCTGCACCGCCTTGCGGAGGAGGCGCACCTCGACCCGGTCTTCGCGGAGAAGTTCCTGAACTTCATCATCGACGAGGTCATCCGCCACCACGAGGCGATCTCCGAGACGCACGCCGCCGAGTCCGGGCGATGAGCGAGGCCGGGGCCCAACGCCCCGTCCGCGCGAGCCTCACGGCGCGCGCCGCCGGCCGTGACGCCGAGGAGGCGACCCGGATCCTGCGCGGCGAGCTGGGCGCGCC
>JALAHE010000316.1 GCA_022712075.1 Galactobacter sp. | reverse complement strand
GCTCCAGCTCGAGCGGCTCCTCCCCGAGCAGCTCGTTGCTGACGATCGCCTTGCGCTGGAAGGAGACCACCTGCGTCGTCACCTGGACGTCGCCGAAGTGGACGCCGATCTCGCCCCACGTCTCGCTGTGCTCGGTCTCGATGACCTCCACGGTCGTGATGTCGCGGGCCTGGGTGTAGTACTCCGGCTGGGCGCGCGAGACGACCACCACGTGGTTTGCCTCGTCCAGCTCCTCCACGAGGTAGCTGCGGCCCTGGTGGATGTAGATGGCACCCGTGTGGGCCTGGTAGTGGGTCTGGGGCGAGTCCATGGTGCCGAGGACTGTGCCGTCCTCGGCGTTCACGATCGTCACGGGCCCTCCGCCGGCCGAGCGCAGCTCAACCATCTCGTGCGCGCTCTGCGGATGCGTCCAGAACCAGCCGGCGGGGCGGCGGCGCAGGTAGCCGCGCTCCACGAGATCGGCCACGATCGCGGGTGCCCTGGGCCCAAACACGGCTTCCACCTCGTCCGGGCGCAGCGGCAGCTCCGACGCCGCGGCGCACAGGTGCGGGCCCAGGACGTAGGGGTTATCTGGATCGAAGACGGTGGCCTCCACCCCGGCCCCGAAGACGGCCTCGGGGTGGTGCACCAAGTACGTGTCGAGCGGATCGTCGGCGGCGATGAATGCGGCCAAGGCGTCCTGCCCGCCGCGGCCCGCGCGGCCGATCTGCTGGTAGAACGAGGCCCTCGTGCCCGGCCAGCCTGCCACGAGCACGGCGTCGAGCCCCGCCACGTCGATGCCCAGCTCGAGCGCCGAGGTGGAAGCGACGCCGAGCAGCTCGCCGCTGCGCAGGCCCGCCTCGAGTTCGCGCCGCTCCTCGGGCAGGTAGCCCGAGCGGTACGCGGCGACGCGGTGGGGAAGGCTCGCATCGATCTCGCCGACCAGGCGGGCCGCCGTCGTGGAGATGGCCTCCGCGCCGCGGCGCGAACGAATGAACGCGAGCGTGCGCACGTGGGCGCACACGAGGTTTGCAAGCATGTCGGAGGTCTCCGCGATGGCCGTGCGCCGCAGGAACGCCCCGTTCTCGCCGCGCTGGTCAGTCAGCGGCGGCTCCCAGAGGGCCACCGTGCGCTCGCCGCGGGCCGAGGCGTCGTCGTCGAAGGCCGCCGCGGGGGAACCGATGAGCCGGGAAAAGCTCGCCGCTGGGTCTGCGCTCGTGGCGGAGGCACCCACCATGATGGGCTCGGCGCCGTAGGAGCGGGCCACGCGCCGCAAACGGCGCAGCAACACCGCAACGTGGGAGCCGAACACGCCGCGGTAGCCGTGGGCCTCGTCCACCACCACATGACTCAGGCGCCGCAGGAAGCCGGCCCACTGCACGTGGTTGGGCAGGATGCCGAAGTGCAACATATCGGGGTTCGTGAAGACCACATTGGCGTGTTCGCGCACCCAGCGGCGCTCCTCGCGGGGCGTATCCCCGTCGTAAGAAGCGGCGCGGACGCCCTCGATCTTGAGGTTGTGCACGGAGGTGAGCTGGTCGGCCGCCAGCGCCTTGGTGGGGGAGAGGTACAGGACGGTCGCCTCGCCCCGGCCGGCGGTCCGCGTGCCGTCGGGCGTCAGTCCTCCGCGGACCACGGCATCCAGCGAGGGCATCCAGTAGGCCATCGATTTTCCGGAGGCCGTGCCCGTCGCCACGATCGTGTGGGACCCAGCGTGGATGGACTCGGCCGCCTGCACCTGGTGCACAAACGGCTCGGCGATGCCGCGCCCGGAGAGGGCCTCGCGCACGGACGAATCGAGCCACGCGGGCCAGGCGGCGTAGCGCGCCTCGGCGGCGGGCAGGGTGTGCACATGCTGCAGCTGCTCCGGGTCCTCGCCGCGGCCCAGGAGCGGGATCAGGGTCCGGAAGTCCTTCATGAGCCCTCATCCTTCCACGGCACCACCGGCAGCCCGACGCCGCGCCGTCACCTAGGAGGACGACTCGCCTCAGCGGGTGGTGGGTCGGCGCTCCAGGGCGGCCCGGCCGCCTGGCGAGCCGGCGGGGCCGGAACCCCTGGACGCACCCGGGCAGGAAAAAGGGGCGCCGGGAAAACCCGGCGCCCCTCGCTCACGAGGCGACCACTCGCCGTCGTGCAGAAAACCTCAGGCCGTGTGGCCCACGCGTTCGTGGCCGTCCTCGGTGTTCGGTGCCTCAAGCACGGCCATGGTGCCGAGCAGCGTCCAGCCAAGGTACTTGTAGAGCTCGTAGCCGTCGGTGCTGGCCACGAGCAGGCCCTCGTCGGCGTCCGATTCGGTCGCGATCGAGGCCAGGTAGCGCGTGATGAGCGAGCCGTAGCCGCGGCGGCGGAACTCGGGGGCCGTGACGATGCGGTCGAAGACGGCGTAGTCATCGATCGCCGCGACGTGGCCGGAAGCCAGCACGGCGCCGTCCTCGGTGCGATGCAGGGACACCCAAGCGTGGCTGCCGTCGCGCTTTTCCTCCCAGTGCAGGCCCTCTTCGAGGCGCGGGGGCTCGACGTCTTGCACCGTCATATCGGTCACCATGAGCGCCTCGCGCTGCGAGACGAGCTCCAGACCAGCGGCCGAGGCCTGCGAGACGAGAGCATTGATGTCCTTGGTGAACGCGGTCACGCGGCGGCCCGGGTGTTCGTTCAGCGCGGCCGCGAGGGCGGTGAGCTGCTCGGCGTTGGGATTGTGGATCACATACTCCCAGTGCTCCGCGTCCTGGCCCGTGCGACGGTAGGCATGGATGGGCCCTTCGTGGCGGGTTTCGTAGCCGCGCGCCTCGGCCCAGCCGCGGACCCAGGTGCCGATCAGTTCATCACTCGCATTAGCAACCATGCACCGAGCGTACCGACGTTTGCTTTGAGCGCCGCACTCGTGAAGGCACGGTTCTGCATCGATCCTCGCGCCGGCCAGGCTTTTCTAGACTGGAGGGGTGAGCCACAACAATGCCAGCCAAACGCCAGCTTTCTCGCGCGTGACGGGCGCCCCTCGCAGCGACGATCTCGCCGCGCTCCGGGCGCTCGCCGCCGATCTGACGGCCGCCGGATTCAACCATGCGCGCATCGAAGAAGCGCTGGGCGAGCGGGCCATGGCCGCGCTCGGTCGCGAGTACCCCGTGGCGGCCCGCCGCGCCGTGGCCCTCCTCGAGTTGGACGCCGCGGCCCACCCGCTGGCGGCGCTCGTGCGACTGTTCCTTTTGGCCGAGGAGCTCCCGTCGCAGCGTGTCGAGCTGGCTTTCCCGCGCCTGAGCACCCAGGGCGCGCTGGACCTGGGGCTCGTGGAGCCCTCGCCCGCCACCCCCGAGGCAGTGCGGGCGGCGGTGGACCTGCGCCCGCATGCCTCGGACGCGGACGCGGAGCTGTGGGTGGCCTCGGATCTCGGCGCCCTGCAAAGGCCGGGCGTGCTGCGCCACGATCACGTGCTCGGCATCGGGCAGGCCTCCCTGACCCTGGCCGCCGCGACCATTCGCCGCCCCGCGGCGCGCGCCCTGGACGTGGGCGTGGGCTGCGGCATCCAGACCTTCCACCTGCTGGCTCACTGCGATCACGTCACGGCGACCGACCTCTCGGAGCGTGCACTCGCCTTCACCCGCTTCAACTTGGCCCTCAACGCCGACGCCCTTGGCCTGAACGCCGAGGCGCTGGAGGAGCGCGTGCGCCTGCTTCAGGGCTCGCTCCTTGAGCCGGTGTCGGGCGAGGAGTTCGACCTCGTGGTCTCCAACCCGCCCTTCGTCATCACCCCGCGCCGCGCGGGGGAGTCGGAGGACGAACGCTTCACCTACCGCGACGGCGGCATGCCGGGCGACACGCTCGTGGCATCCCTGTGGCGCGACTTCGCGTCCGTGCTGGCGCCGGGCGGCACGGTCCAAATGCTCGCCAATTGGGAGATCCCCGAGGCCCTGGTGCCCGACGACGCGGTGGCCAGCGATCCGGTCAGCGGCACCGAGGTGCCCGGCTGGGCCGGGCGCCCGGCGTCCTGGACGCCGGAGGGGGTCGAGGCCTGGGTCATCCAGCGCGATGTGGAAAGCCCGGAGGGCTACGCCGAGACCTGGCTGCGCGACGCCTCGGAAATGCGCGACCGCGCCGCCGGTGAGGCGCGCTACGCCCAATACCTCGACGACTTCGCCTCGCGGGACGTGGGCGGAGTGGGCCTGGGCCTCGTGTGGCTGCGGCGAACGGCCCCGGGCGCCCCCGCGGGCGTTGGCCGCCGCTTCGAATCGATCGAGCATCCCATCTCCCAGCCCGTGGGACCCACGCTGGGCGAGGCCGTGTGGCGCCTCGACGCCGTGGCGAGCGCCGAGATCGAGCTGGTCCACGCCGTCGTGCCCGAGGACGTGACGGTGGAAACGCACTCTCGCCCAGGCGACGAGCACCCCCAGGCCATCCTGTTGCGCCAGGGCGCCGGACTGCGCCGGGTGAAGATGCTGTCCACGGCCGAAGCCGGCCTCGTTTCCGCCTGCGATGGCGAGCTGCCGCTCGGATCCATCGCTCGGGCGGTCTGCGCGCTCCTGGAGGCCAGCGCTCCGGGCACCGGCCCGTCGCCGGAAGACCTCTTGAGCGAGGCTCGTGACCTACTTGCGCAAGGATTCCTGCGCTTCCTGGCTCCCGGCGAGTAGAGTTCCGGGGCATGACCACCCTGGATCCAGACGTGCGAGGAGCCCAGCCCCGCCTCCGGCCGGAGCGACCCTCCGAGCCGCGGCGCGTGGTGATCTCCGATCCGCAGGCCGTGCGCGCCCTCGCGCACCAGGCCCGCCAGGAGGCCCTGGATGAGCTCTTTTCCTCCGGCCGCTCCCGCACCGCCACCGAACTCGCCTCCCGCTCGAACCTGACGCCGAGCGCCATGAGCTACCACTTGCGTGCCCTTGAGCGCTTCGGGCTCGTGGAGCGTGCGGCCTCCGCTGGAGACGCGCGCGAGCGCCGGTGGAAGGCCACGGGTGAGCAGCTCGTCATTCAGCCGCTGGGCGGATCGCAGGCCGGCATCCTGGCGTACAACGACATGCAGCTGAGCCAGTATCGGGAGTTGCTCGCGGCCGAGATCGCCTACCGCACCCGGGTCCGAGCCGCCGGCGAGCCCGGGCCCGACCAGCCGTACAAGGGCCAGGGTTCCTTCGTCCTCGACCGCGAGGCGGAGGAGGAGTTCACGGAGCGGGTCTTCGACCTGATCCGCGAGTTTGAGCTGCGCTCGACAGAGGTCGAGGACGGGCGCGCCGACGCCCGCCGCGTGCACTATCTTCTGTCCGCGTTCCCCGACCGCGGGCACGAGTCGGGCGGGGCCGCTGAGGCCGAACCCGAACAGGACGCCTGAGCCCTCACGCCGGTTTGCCCTCACAGCGTTGCGTTGCCCACGCCGGTGACCCAGCTGAGCGGGAAGGACAACCGCCGCCGTCGGTGGGCGTTAGGGTTAGCTCTGTCTGCGGCGCCTCATCCGGTCGCCGCGCGCCAGACGTGAAGGAGTGCTGTGCCCGCCAAGGCCAAGGAACCCACCGGTAAGAAACTCGTGATCGTGGAGTCTCCTGCCAAGAGCAAGTCCATCGCCAAGTACCTCGGCGAGGGCTTTGTGGTGGACGCCTCCGTGGGTCACATCCGTGATCTTCCGCAGCCCTCCGAGCTCCCCGCCGAGCTCAAGAAGTCGCCAGTGGGCAAGTTTGCGGTGGACGTGGATCACGGCTTTGAGCCGTATTACGTCGTCTACCCGGACAAGAAGAAGCGCGTGGCTGACCTCAAGCGCGAGCTGAAGGACGCCGACGAGCTCTACCTCGCAACCGATGCGGACCGCGAGGGCGAAGCCATCTCGTGGCACTTGCTTGAGGTGCTCAAGCCCAAGGTGCCCGTGCACCGCATGACCTTCACCGAGATCACCAAGGAGGGCGTGCAGCGCGGCCTGAACAACCTGCGCGAGCTCGACATGGACCTCGTGGATGCGCAGGAAACCCGCCGCATCCTGGACCGTCTCTACGGCTACGAAATCTCCCCCGTGCTGTGGCGCAAGGTCGGCCGCGGGCTCTCAGCCGGCCGCGTGCAGTCCGTCGCGACCCGCTTGGTGGTGGAGCGCGAACGCGAGCGCATGGCGTTCCGCTCTGCCTCCTACTGGGATCTCTCCGGCGAGTTCGTGGCGGGCTCGGGCGAGTCCTTCCGCGCCCGCCTCAACACCCTGAACGGTTCCCGCGTTGCCAGCGGCCGCGACTTCGACGACCGCGGCGCCCTGCGCCCGGCCGCCGCCAAGGCCGGGGCCGTGCACCTGGACGAGGCCGCAGCCACGTCGCTCGTCGCTTCCCTGGAGGGGGCGGCGTTCAAGGTCACGTCGGTCGAGTCCAAGCCGTACACGCGCCGGCCCGCCGCACCGTTCACGACCTCCACGCTGCAGCAGGAGGCCAGCCGCAAGCTGCGCTGGAGCGCGCGCATCGCCATGCAGGTGGCTCAGCGCCTCTACGAAAACGGCTACATCACGTACATGCGTACCGACTCGGTGCACCTCTCGGACGAGGCGGTCAACGCGGCGCGCAAGCAGATCACGGAGCTCTACGGCGCCGAGTACGTGCCGGGCAGCCCGCGCGTCTACAAGGGCCGCAACGATTCGGCGCAGGAGGCCCACGAGGCCATCCGCCCGGCCGGCGACGCCTTCCGCACGCCGGCCCAGGTCCGCTCGCAGCTCGGCGCCGACGAGTACCGCCTGTATGAGCTGATCTGGAAGCGCACCGTCGCCTCCCAGATGGCGGACGCCAAGGGCTCCACCGCCACGGTGCGCCTGGCCGGCACGGCCGGCGACGGCCGCGTGGCCGAGTTCGTCGCGTCCGGCACCGTGATCACCTTCCGCGGCTTCCTGGCCGCCTACGAGGAGAGCACGGATTCCTCCGAGGCGGAGAAGGGCGACGACGAGGAGCGTCGCCTGCCGCAGTTGGCCGAGGGGGCGCCCCTCACCGGCCGCGACATCGAGGCCGCCGGCCACGAGACCACGCCGCCCCCGCGCTACACCGAGGCCTCCATCGTGGCCGAGCTGGAGAAGCGCGAGATCGGCCGCCCGTCCACCTACGCGCCCACGATCTCCACGATCATGGACCGCGGTTACGTGACCAAGCGCGGCGGCGCCCTCGTGCCCTCGTGGATCGCGTTCTCCGTGATCCGCCTGCTCGAGGAGCACTTCGGGCAGTACGTCGACTACGATTTCACGGCCCGCCTCGAGGACGACCTGGACGAGATCGCGGCAGGACGCCGCTCCCGCCAGGCGTGGCTTCAGAACTTCTACTTCGGCGAGGGCGACGCGGAGGGTCTCAAGGCCACCGTCGATGACCTCGGCGAGATCGACGCGCGCGCCATCAACTCGATCCCCGTGGCGGACGACATCACGCTCCGCGTTGGCAAGTTCGGCCCGTACCTCGAGGAGGCGCTGCCGAGCGACGCCCCGGAGGGCACCGAGCCCAAGCGCGCCAACGTCCCTGAGGACCTGGCGCCGGACGAGCTCACGGCCGCCAAGGCCCGCGAGCTGATGGACGCCGCCGTTCCGGGCGACCGCGAGCTGGGCAAGGACCCCGTCAACGGGCGCATGATCGTGGCGAAGGACGGGCGCTTCGGCCCGTACGTCACCGAGATCATCCCCGAGATGACCGAGGAGCAGCTCCAGGCCTACCTGGATTCGCTGCCCACGGAGTACTACAAGAACGGCAACCCGAAGCCCAAGAAGAAGCCGGCCAAGGAGAAGCCCCGCACGGCCAGCCTCTTCAAGGGCATGGACCCCAACACGGTGACGTTCGAGGAGGCCCTGCGCCTGCTCTCGCTGCCGCGCGTGGTGGGCTCCGACGTCGACGGTACGGAGATCACCGCCGCCAACGGCCGCTTCGGCCCGTACCTGAAGAAGGGCGGCGACTACCGCTCGCTGACGTCCGAGGACGAGCTGTTCACCGTCACCGAGGAGCAGGCCCGCGCCATCTACGCCCAGCCCAAGCAGCGCGGCCGCGGCAACGCCAAGCCGCCGCTGGCCGAGTTTGGCGAGGACCCCACATCGGGCAAGCCGATCGTGGCCAAGGAGGGCCGCTTCGGCGAGTACATCACCGACGGCACCACCAACGTGACCATCCCGCGTGGCACCTCGCTCGAGGAGCTCACCAAGGAGAAGGCCATCGAGCTGCTCGCTGAGAAGCGCGCCAAGGGTCCCGCCAAGAAGCCGGCGGCCCGCGCCACCGCTGCCAAGAAGGCGCCGGCCAAGAAGCCGGCCGCCAAGAAGAAGTAGGTCCGCGCGCGTGCGTCCGGACACGACCGCTCAGGGGGATGCGGCATGAGGCTTGGGGTCCTCGACATCGGCTCGAACACGGTGCATCTCTTGCTCGTGGAGGCCTATCCGGGCGCGCGCCCCGTGGCGTTTGCCTCGCATAAGCGACCGCTCTCGCTCGTCCGCTTCCTTGACGAGTCCGGGGCGGTGAACGCCCGCGGGCGCCGTGAACTGCTCTCCTTCGTCACGGAGGCAGTGGCGTTCGCCGGGCGGCACAAGGTCCAGGACCTCCTGGCCTTCTGCACCTCCGCCCTGCGCGGCGCCACGAACGGCCCGGCCGTCATCAACGAGGTCGAGGCGAGCACCGGCGTCACGCTCGAGGAGTTGACGGGCGAGCAGGAGGCGGCGATGACGTACTTCGCTGCGCGCCGCTGGTTCGGCTGGGACACCCGAGACCTCACGGTCTTGGACATCGGCGGCGGTTCCTTCGAGATGGCCACGGGCCGGGACGAGTTCCCCGCCGCGGCCGTCTCGGTGCCGCTCGGTGCCGCCCGCCTCACGAAGGACCGCCTGCCCGGCGATCCGCCGCGGCCTAGCTCCGTCGCGGCCCTCAGGGACTACGTCTCCGAAACCCTCGCCGCCCTCGTGCGCGCACTCAAGGCCCAGCCCAAGCCGGACCTCGTCGCCGCCACCTCCAAGACCTTCCGCTCGCTGGCCCGTGTGGCCGGCGCCGCCCCGAGCGGTCAGGGTCCCTACGTGGAGCGCCTCCTGCGCCGCGGGGATCTGCAGCTCTGGTCCCGCCGCCTGGAGGCCCTGAGCTTCGACGAGCGCGCCTCCCTGCCCGGCGTCTCGGCCATCCGCGCACCCCAGCTTCTGGCCGGCGCCATCGTCGCGGAGACGGCCATGGAGGCCCTCGACGTTGATGAGCTGCGCATCTGCCCGGGGGCCGTGCGCGAGGGCCTCATTCTTCATCGCTTCGACCGGCTCATGCGCGATCACGATGTCGTCGCCGACGCCTACGTCGGCGTCGGTTCGGTGGAGCTGCTTTCCCGCGAGGTCAACCGCGTGCCGGGGGCAGCGCTGTGAACGCGCGCCTCGACCCGAAGCCGGAGCCACTCGGGCCCATCCCCGTGGCGCTGTCCACGTCCTCCGTCTATCCGCTCGGCCCCGACCACGCCTTCGCCGTGGCCAAGGACCTCGGCTACGACGGCGTGGAGGTCATGGTCACGGGCAACTCGCTCTCCCGCGACGGGGACCAGCTGCACGCGCTCGTGCAGCGCTTCGGCATTCCGGTCACGGCCATCCACGCGCCCACGCTTCTGCTCACCCAGCAGGTCTGGGGCGGCGCGTGGACCAAGATCCAGCGCTCGGCGCTCCTGGCCCACGAGCTGGGCTGCGACGTCGTGGTGGTGCACCCGCCCTTCCGCTGGCAGGGCAAGTACGCCTCCGGCTTCGAGGAGGGCGTGCGCCGCGCCAATGAGACGTATGGCGTGAAGATCGCCGTGGAGAACATGTACCGCTGGCGCACCTCGGGGACGGGCCGCGAGATGTACCTGCCTCACTGGGACCCGGTGCCCATGGACTACGAGTACGTCACGTGGGACTTCTCGCACGCCGCGATCGGCCGCGTGAATTCGCTCGAGGCCGTCCAGGCCCTGGGCGAGCGGCTCACGCACGTGCACCTCACCGACGGCAACGACTCCGGCACGGACGAACACCTGCCGCCGGGCCGCGGCACGCAGCCGGTCGCCGAGACCCTCCAGTTCCTCGCCGCCTCCGGCTTCACGGGCGGTGTGGCCGCCGAGGTCTCGACGCGCCGCTACCGCAAGGTGCCCGGCGAACTCGAGGGTCTCGCCGAGCACGCGCTCGAGTTCGCGCGCACGCACCTGCAGCGCCCCGCCGGCCAGGAATGAGGCGCGTTCTGCGCTGTGAGGCGTGAAAACCCCGCCTCACAGCGCAGAACGCGCCTCAAAGCGGGAAG
>JALAHE010000315.1 GCA_022712075.1 Galactobacter sp. | reverse complement strand
CGTACCTGGGACTACTACTCCGGCGGGGCGGGCGGGATCTCCTGGTCAGCCGTGGTCTCAGCCCACGGGATGCTCGGGTCCGCGAGGCGCTTCGGGCACAGCTTCACGCCGGAGCGGATGAGCGGGAGCACCTCGTCCACGACGTCCCACACATTGACGTTCATGGAGGCCAGGAGCGCGTCCTGCTCGGAGAGCCACAGCGCCACGAATTCGCGCTTGGCCACGTCTCCCCTGATCACCACGCGGGTGCCGGCGGGGTCGGGGACGTGGCCCACGTACTCCATGCCGACGTCGTACTGGTCGGAGTAGAAGTACGGCTCGTGGTCGTAGGGTTCCGGGGCACCGAGGATCGCGGCGACCGCCGTGGCCGGCTGATGCAGGGCTGCGTCCCAGTGCTCAACGCGGATCCGACCGTGCCGCGGGTGTGGGTAGTTGGCGATGTCGCCCACGGCGTAGATCGCCGGGTCCGAGGTCTGGAAGAGCTCGTTCACGAGCACGCCGTCTCCGAGCTCCAGGCCCGCCTCTCGGGCGAGCTCGGTCGCGGGATCGGCGCCGATCCCGAACAGCACCAGGTCCGCCGCGAGCCGTTCGCCAGAGCCGAGCACAACCCCGGTCGCGGCGCCGTTCTCGTGCAGCACCTCTTCGACCCGTTCCCCGCGCAGGAGGC
The DNA here is from genome assembly GCA_022712075.1 of Galactobacter sp. GTDB lineage: Bacteria > Actinomycetota > Actinomycetes > Actinomycetales > Micrococcaceae > Galactobacter. The sequence goes on along the minus strand of JALAHE010000315.1, from coordinate 18,562 downwards.
GCACGCCGTGCTCAGCGTGGAGATCGGCGTAGAAGCGACCCAGCTCGGGGCCCAGCACACGGGCGAGGGGTTCCTGCCCGCGCAGCACCACGGTGACCTCGGCCCCCAGCGCGCGCGCCGAGGCCGCGGCCTCCAGGCCGATCCAGCCCCCGCCCACCACCACGAGCCGCGCCCCGTCCTTGAGCGCGCCGCGCAGGGCGTCGGCGTCCTCCTTGCTGCGCAACACGTGTACGCCGGCCGCGTCGGCGCCCGGCGTGGCCGGCAGCCGCGGCACGGAGCCGGTGGCCAGCACCAGCGCGTCGTAGGCCAGCGCCTCCCCGCCCTCGAGCACGAGCTGGCGCGTGTCGCGGTCGATGCGGGCGGCCCTCACCCCCGTGCGGACGTCCACGAAGCGCCCCTCGTACCAGGCGTCGTCGTGCACCACCTGGGCGGCAAACTCCGCCTCGCCGCGCAGGTACTCCTTGCTCAGCGGTGGCCGCTCGTACGGCAGGTGCCGCTCGGCGGTGACCAGCACCGTATTGCCCTCGAAGGTGCAACCGCGGGCCGCCTCGACGGCCTTGGCCGCGGCGAGACCGCCTCCCACGATGACGAGGCGGCCGTTCTGGGGTAGCGCGCTCATCGGTGGATCAGCTCCCGCCAGTTCGCCGGCACACGCCCGGCGGGACCCGGGGCCGGTTGATCGTCCGGTCGGGCCAGGGGCGCGGCGAGCGCCGGGCCCTCGGCGAGGCTCTCCTGCGTGCGATAGTCCCACCACCACGCCTCGCCCGGCTCGTAGCTGCGCATGAGCGGGTGTCCGGTCTGCGCAAAGTGTCCCGTCGCGTGCTGCGACGGGGAGGAGTCGCAGCAGCCAACGTGGCCGCACAGGGCGCAACGCCGCAGGTGCACCCACCAGCCGCGGCTCTCCTCGCACTCCTGGCAGCCAGGGCCGCTCGGCGGCGCCCCCGCGTCATAGTCCTGCGCTTCGATGGCCATCGGATTCCCCTTCCGCGCGGCGCCCCGGCCGCTCACCCGCCAGTCTCCCCGCGCCGGGCACGTCGGTCTACCCCCACGCGCGCCGCCACATGACGATCTATTCCCTGAGAGTTGCCCAAGAGACACACTTCACCTACGCGTCACATTTGGACACATAGAGTTGGGATGTGCTAAGAGACCGGCCTAGCGTTCACGGGTGACCTCGACAAGCACCCCTCCCAAGAAGCGCCGCCTTCCCGCCTGGACCGGGAACTTCGGCTACCAGATCATCGCCGGCCTCGTGCTCGGCTTCCTGCTTGGCCTCCTCGCGGTGGCTACCGGCTCCACCGCCAAGGATCCCAACGGCTGGGGCCAGCTGCTCCAGATCGTCGGCTCCAGCTACGTGAAGCTGCTCATGGCCGCCGTGCCGCCGCTGATCTTCTTTGCCGTGGTGGCCTCCATCGCCAACCTCGCCAAGGTGACCAACGCGGCCCGCCTCGCGTGGAAGACCATCCTGTGGTTCGCCATCACCGCGCTCATCGCGGTGCTCGTGGGCATCGGCATCGGCCTCATCTTCCAGCCCGGTTCCCACACGGGCCTCGAGAAGCCCGAGGCCTACGACGGCAAGACCGGCGACTGGCTCGCCTTCATCCAGGGCCTCATCCCCTCGAACTTCCTTGGCCTGCAGGCCGCCGTGAAGACCGACTCCGCGACCGGCGCCCTGAGCGCCTCCGTGTCCTTCAACGTGCTGCAGATCCTCGTGATCTCCATCGCGATCGGCATCGCCGCTCTCAAGCTCGGCAGCAAGGCCGAGGGCTTTGTGAGCTTCTCCCGCTCCGCCCTCAAGGTGGTCCAGAAGGTGCTGTGGTGGATCATCCGCCTGGCCCCCATCGGCACCGCCGGCCTCATCGGCAACGCCGTGGCCACCTACGGCTGGACCACCATGGGCACGCTCGTGAAGTTCGTCGTGGCCATCTACGTTGGCCTCGCGATCATCCTGTTCGTGGTCTACCCGATCCTCGTGAAGCTGCACGGCCTCTCCGTGAAGCAGTACTTCTCCGGCGTGTGGCCGGCCGTGCAAATGGGCTTCGTCTCGCGCTCCTCGATGGGCACCATGCCGCTCACGCAGCGCGTGACCGAGCGCAACCTCGGCGTCCCCTCGGCCTACGCGTCCTTCGCCGTGCCGCTGGGCTCCACGACCAAGATGGACGGCTGCGCCGCGATCTACCCGGCCATCGCCGCGATCTTTGTTGCGCAGTTCTACAACATCGACCTGAGCCTCATGCAGTACCTGCTGATCGTCGTGGTCTCAGTGCTCGGTTCCGCCGCGACCGCCGGCACCACGGGCGCCACCGTCATGCTCACGCTGACCCTGTCCACCCTGGGCCTGCCCCTGGACGGCGTGGGTCTGCTGCTCGCGATCGACCCGATCATCGACATGGGTCGCACGGCCCTTAACGTTGCCGGGCAGGCGCTCGTCCCCACGATCGTGGCCAAGCGCGAGGGCATCCTCGACCTCGCTGTGTACAACGCCAAGCGCACGGGCGACGTCTTCTCCTCGGAGGACGAGGACGGGGCGGAGCTGGCGCAGGGCGCCGGCACCCGCTAGAAGAGTCATCGCGGCCCCAGGCCGCGGACGCGAGGCACGCAGGGCCGGACCCGGGACACCTCCCGGGTCCGGCCCTGCCGCGTAGCCTGGGGCCATGACCAGCACTCCCCCGCTCCTGCTCGCCTCCACCTCCCCCTCGCGCCGCAGCATCCTCACCGGCACGGGCTTCGCGTTTGGGACGCAGGCGCCCGAGGTCGACGAGCGGGCCGAGGTCGAGGCCCTGCGCGCCGCCGGGGAGCTCGTGACACCGGGCCAGGAGGCCCAGCTGCTCGGCACCGCCAAGGCGCGCGCCGTGGCGGCGACGCCCGAGGCCGCCGGGCGCGTGGTGCTCGGCTGCGACTCGGTGTTCGAGCTGGACGGCGTGGCCTACGGCAAGCCACACGAGCCGGAGGTCGCCATCGAACGCTGGCGCGGCATGAGCGGGCGCACCGGCGTGCTGCACACGGGGCACCACCTCATCGACGTCTCCTCGGGGCGAGAGGCCTCGCGGCTCGTCTCCACGGCCGTGACGTTCGCCGAGGTGAGCGAGGAGGAGATCCGCGCCTACGTGGCAAGCGGGGAGCCCCTCGAATGCGCCGGTGCCTTCACCGTGGACGGGCTCGCCGCGGCCTTCGTGACCCGGCTGGAAGGCGACTTCCACGCCGTCGTCGGCCTCTCCCCCGCCGCCCTGCGTTCCATGGCGGCCGAGCTCGGGATCCCGGTGACCGCCCTCTGGGCGGCCCCGGCCGCCTGAGCCAAACGCACGACGTCGGGCACGTGACGCCGGTGCGACACTCACCTTTGTGGGATTCCCACAAAATTTTCCCCTATGCACCGTGAGAGCGGCGGCGCGAGACGTGGGAACCACACAAATCCGATAGGCTCCCAGGCGTCCCGAGTGAAGGAGTAGGCAGACCCATGCCGTCACTGACCAAGGTCCTCATCGCCAACCGTGGCGAAATCGCCGTTCGCGTCATCCGCGCAGCGCGAGACGAGGGCATCGCCTCCGTCGCCGTGTACGCCGACCCCGACCGGGACGCGCTGCACGTGCGCCTGGCCGACGAGGCGTTCGCACTCGGCGGCAACACCGCGGCCGAGTCGTACCTCGACATCGAGAAGGTCCTCGCCGCCGCGAAGAAGTCCGGCGCCGACGCGATTCACCCCGGCTACGGCTTCCTCTCCGAGAACGCCGACTTTGCCCAGGCCGTCATCGACGCCGGGCTCACCTGGATCGGCCCCTCGCCGGCCGCCATCGATCAGCTCGGCGACAAGGTCAAGGCCCGCCACCTGGCCGAGAAGGTCGGCGCGCCCCTCGTGCCCGGCACCAAGGACCCCGTGACCTCCCCGCAGGAGGTCCTCGACTTCGCCGACGCCCACGGCCTGCCCCTCGCGATCACGGCCGCCTACGGCGGCGGCGGCCGCGGCATCAAGGTTGTCCGCGACCGCAGCGACATCCCCGAGCTCTACGAGTCCGCCGTGCGCGAGGCGACCGCCGCCTTCGGCCGCGGCGAGTGCTTCGTGGAGCGCTTCCTCGACGCGCCGCGCCACGTCGAGACCCAGTGCCTCGCCGACCAGCACGGCAGCGTCGTGGTCGTCTCCACGCGCGACTGCTCGCTGCAGCGCCGCAACCAGAAGCTCGTCGAGGAGGCCCCGGCCCCCTACCTGAGCGAGGAGCAGCTCGACCGCCTGTACTCGGCGTCCAAGGCCATCCTCAAGGAGGCAAACTACGACGGCGCTGGCACGTGCGAGTTCCTCGTGGGCCAGGACGGCGTCATCTCCTTCCTCGAGGTCAACACCCGCCTGCAGGTGGAGCACCCCGTCTCCGAAGAGGTTTCCGGCATCGACCTGGTGCGCGAGCAGTTCCGCATCGCCCGCGGCGAGGAGCTCGGCTACGAGGACCCGATCCTGCGCGGCCACTCCTTCGAGTTCCGCCTCAACGGCGAGGACGCCGGCCGCAACTTCATGCCGGCCCCCGGCACGCTGACCAAGCTGCGCTTCCCCGCCGGCCCCGGCGTGCGCGTCGACACCGGCGTCGAGGAGGGCGAGAAGGTCTCCGGCAACTTCGACTCGATGATCGCCAAGCTCATCGTCACGGGCGCCACTCGACGCCAGGCCGCCGAGCGCGCGCGCCGCGCCCTGGGCGAGCTCGTCATCGAGGGCATGCCCACCGTGGCACCCTTCCACCGCGCCGTCATGGCGGACCCGGCGTTTGTTCCGGCCGACGACGAGACGCCGTTCTCGGTGCACACGCGCTGGATCGAGACCGAGTTCAAGAACACCATCGTTCCCTTCAAGGCCGTCGCGGCCGAGGAGGAGGACGAGGACGAGCTGCAGCGCATCACCGTCGAGGTGGGCGGAAAGCGCCTCGAGGTGACGCTGCCCGGCTCGCTCGCCGTGTCCGCCGGTAAGCCGGCCGCCGCCTCCGCGAAGCCCAAGCGCAAGCGCTTCGGCGCCAAGACCGCTGGCGGCGCCGCGGGCGGCGACGAGCTGACCTCGCCCATGCAGGGCACCATCGTCAAGGTCGGCGTCAAGGAGGGCCAGAAGGTCTCCGAGGGCGACCTCGTGGTGGTCCTCGAGGCCATGAAGATGGAGCAGCCGCTCACCGCCCACAAGTCCGGCGTCATCAAGAAGCTGCACGCCGCCCCGGGCGGCACCGTCACGGCCGGCGAGACGATCGCCGTGATCGAGGACGCCGAGTAGGGCCCTCGGCCCCCTCGTTGCGGGCGCCCGGTCTCCCCGTCGGGAGGCCGGGCGCCCGCGCGTTTGCCAGCGTGCTTGCCCGCGCGTTTGCCAGCTGGGGCTGTCGCGGCCACGACTCGCGGCGTAGCGTGCCGCGCATGGACGCGTGCGACGTTGCCATCGCCGGTGGCGGACCCGCCGGCCTCGTGGCGGGACTCATCCTGGCGCGGGCCGGGCTGCGCGTCACGGTGCTCGAAAAGCACGCCGACGTCCTGCGCGACTTCCGCGGCGACACCGTGCACCCCTCCACGCTCACCCTGCTGGACGAGCTGGGGCTCGGCGACGGCTTCGCGCGGCTCGGGGCCCAACGCGTGCGGGGCGCCAGCATCCCGGTGGCGGGCGGCGGTCCCCCCGTCACGGTCGCCGATCTGTCCCGGCTGCGCGTGCGGCACCCGTACATCGAGATGGCCCCGCAATGGGACGTGCTGAACCTGCTCGCCGAGGCCGCGAGCGCGGAGCCGGGCTTCGAGCTGCGGATGAATGCAGAGGTGCTCGGGCCCGTCGTCGAGGGAGGGGCCGTGCGCGGCGTGCGCTACGCCGAGGGCGGGCCCTCAGCGGGCCCCGGGAGCGAGCGCGAGCTGCGCGCCACCGTGACGCTCGTGTGCGACGGGCGCGGCTCGGTGCTGCGCCGGGAGGCCGGGCTGGTGCCGAGGTCGTGGCCCGTGCCCTTCGACGTGTGGTGGGTGCGGGTGCCCGGCAGCTCCGCCCTGTCCGACACCCTGGCGCCGCGCGGCGGGCGGGGTCTCATGTACGTCTTGATCCCCCGCGGCGAGTACGTCCAGGCGGCGATGCTGTTCCCCCGCGGGAGCGGCCCGGAGTTGCTCGCGGGCGGCATGGAGGCGCTGCGGGAACGCTTTGCCCGAGACCTCCCGGAGCTCGCCGGCGGCTTCGGCGGGATGGCCGAGGAGGACCTCAAGTTCCTTCACGTCGAGCTCTCGCGCCTGCGCACGTGGTACCGGCGCGGCCTCATCTGTCTCGGCGACGCCGCCCACACCATGTCGCCCGTGGGCGGCGTTGGCGTCAACCTCGCGATCCAGGACGGCGCGGCCGCCGGGCGGTTGCTGGCCCCGGGCCTGCTCGACGGCACGCTGAGCGACCGCGACGCCCAGGGCCTGCAGCGCCGCCGCGCGCCCGTCGCCGCCGCCACCCAGGCGGCCCAGCGGCTCATGCACCGCGGGGTGGCCCGCCTCCTGCGTTCGGACGCCGAGCTCGCCCTCCCCCGGCCCGCCGCGCGCGTTTTGCGCTCGGCGCCCGCTCTCGCCGCGGTACCGGCGTGGCTGCTCGGCGTGGGGCCGCGGCCCGAGCACGCGCCCGACTTTGCGCGCCGCTAGGGGCCGCGGACTTCACCCGCCGACGACGCAAACTGTGGGGCGGGCCGCCCGGCCCACCCCACCGCTCACGTCACCCTGCACTTGGCTCAGAGCAGGTTCGGTTCGCCCGGCTCTGCCACCGAGGGATCGAAGCCGTACTTCTCCGCCAGCTGCTTGAGCGTCCCGTCCTTGCGCAGCGCGTCGATGTTCTCGTCGATCGCCTTGCCGAGGGCCTCGTTGTCCTTGTTGACGGGGAAGTTGGTCTGCCCCACCCCCACCGTGGGAGACCAGCGCTCGTCCGGGCTCAGCGGCTTCACGCCCGCGCCGTCCACCGGGTTCTTCTTCAGCTGCGCGAGCGCCGCGCCGTAGCCAAGGACGACCGCCTGCGTGCGGCCAGCCTTCAGATCGGCGAACTGCGCGTCGTCGTTGGCGTAGAGCTTCAGCTTGGCGCCGAGCAGGCCCTGCAGCTCGTCCGCTCCAACCAGCGCCTGACCGGCACCGACGGCCGGCTCCTGCATCAGCTGCTCCAGGGTGTTGATCCCGTTGGTTGAGACGACCGACATCGGAGAGGAGATGACGGGTTGGCTGAGGCGCACCACCTCGGAACGCTTCTTGGTGCGGTACCAGCTGCCGAGCGTGGTGTCGGCGCGGCCCGTCTGGACCGAGGTGATCATGGCCGAACTGTCACCCGTGACGAGCTTGATGCTCAGGCACTCGTTATCGGCGATCTTCTGCATCACCTCACCCTCCACGCCCGCCAGCTTGCCGTTCTCCATGTAGGAGAACGGCGGGTAGTCGTAGTTGGCCACGGTCAGCGTGCCCTTGGTGATCGTCGTCAGCCCCTCGTGGGCCGGCTTGCAATCGGCGGCCACCGTGCTGCCGCTCGCGCCGGAGCTGCAGCCCGTCAGGGCCACTGCTGCGGCGGAGGCCAGAGCAAGCACAGCACCGGTGGTGCGCTTGATTCGCTTCATGAGTTCGCTCCATTCGAGGAAAGGTTGACCTGCTGGGTGGGGTTGGGGTTGGTTCCGGCGCTCCGGGCGGAGGCGAGCCGGGACATCAGGGTTCTCCGGGGACGGTTGCTCCACTTGCGGGTGCCGCCGGAGAGCTTCTTCTCCAGACGCCCCGCGAACAGCGCCCCCGGAATCGCGATGGCTGCGTAGAGGACGGCGGCCGCCGTGTAGACCGACATGTACTGCCAGTTGAAGGCGCCGCTCATGTAGGCGTCATGCATGACCTCGGCGACCGTGATCACGCTCGCGAGCGAGGTGATGTGGAAGATCGTGATGGTCTGGTTCACGAGTGGCGGAAGTGCGATGCGCCCCGCCTGCGGGAGCACCACAAAGCGGAAGGTGTCGAGGCGGCTGAGGGCCAGCGCGTCCGAGGCCTGGAACTGCCCGCGCGGCACCGCGGCGATGCTCGAGCGGAACATCTCCGTGGAATACGCGGAGGCGGTGATGATGAAGGCCACGAGCGCCGAGGGAACGGCGTCCAGCAGCACCCCCAGCTGCGGCAGCCCGCGGTAGACGAGGTAGAGCAACACCAGCGCGGGGATGCCGCGGCCGATCTCCACGTACACCACGGCGATCCAGCGCACCACGGGGTTGCGGGCCTCCGTCAGCAGCGCCAGGGCAAAGCCGAGCGGGTAACCGATGACACACGTCACCGCGGTGAGGAAGAGCGCCATCCAGAGGCCGGGCAGGAGATCCGGGAGGTAGACCACCCAGTCCCACAACCAAGAGAATCCGTTCACAGGACCGCGTACCTCCTCGTGAGGCGGGAATGGATGGTGCGCGAGAGCACGCCGAGGGGCAGGCTCAACACCAGGTAGATGAGGCCGGCGAAGGCGAAGAAGAGCAGGCCGTTGCCGTAGAACTGCGTTTGCTGGCCGGCCACAAAGGTCACCTCGGCGACGCCGATCGTGGAGGCCAGGGCCGACTCCTTCAGGAGGCCCACGAGGTAGGTGGCCACGGTCGGGCTCACCGCGCGGAAGAGCTGCGGGTAGAGCACGTCCTTGAACAACGGCCACCTGCCCAGCCCCAGCGCCGAGCTGGCCTCCCACTGCCCCACCGCGATGGCCGAAAGCCCGCCGCGATAGATCTCGGCCATGCTCGCGATGGCGATCACGCTGAGCGTGATGAGAGCCGAGGCCATGGGAGAGAGCGTGATGCCGATCTGTGTGATGCCAAAGAAGGCGATGAACAACCACACGAGGGACGGGACCCCGCGGACCATATGGACGAAGGTCCAGTACACGGCCCGGACCGCCGCGCTCTTGCTGCGCGAGAGCAGCATGACCGGCGCACCGAGCACCACACCGATCACGCCGGCCACGACGGTCAGGAGAACGGTGAGCCCGACGGCCTCGAGGATGGCAAGCAATGCGCCAGCCATGTCAGCGTCCCAGAACGGCGGAGAGGAACTTCCGCACGCGCTCGTGGCCGGGCTCCGACATGATCTGATCCGGAGCGCCCTCCTCGATGATTGCCCCGTCCACCATCACGATGACGCGGTCCGAGACCTGACGAGCGAACTCCATCTCATGCGTGGCCACGAGCATCGTCATGCCGCTGTCGGCCAGCTCGCGCATGACCGTGAGGATCTCCGCTCCCACCTCGGGATCCAGGCCAGAGGTCGGCTCGTCGAACAGCATGAGTTCGGGATCCATGGCCAGCGCCCGCGCGATGGCGATGCGCTGCTGTTGCCCGCCCGAACACTGGCTCGGGTAGGCGTCGGCCTTCGCGAGCAGTCCGACGCGGTCGAGGAGCGCGAGGGCGCGCTCCCCCGCTTCGTCCTTCGAACGCCCGAGGACCCGCATCTGAGCGAGCTGCACATTGCGCATCGCCGTGAGGTGGGGGAAGAGATTGAAGGACTGGAACACCATCCCGGCGCGGCGGCGCAGGGCCGTCATCTCGGCGCGCCCGGGCGCCCGCCCCGGAGCAAACTCGATGCGCTGCTCGCCGAGCGTGAGCGCTCCCTCGTCCGGGATCTCCAAGAGATTCAGGCACCGAAGGAACGTGCTCTTGCCCGCGCCGGAGGGACCGATGAGGGAAATCACCTCCCCCTTGCCCACGGAGAGCGAGACGTCGTCGATGGCGCGGTGCTGCCCAAAGTTCTTGACGATGTTCTCGGCGAGGAGGAAGGGGCGGACCGGAGCGCCCGGCTGCGTCGAAACGCTGGTGTCGATGGTGGCCATGACGTGCCTCCCTTTCAGATTCGGGGGTGATGGATTCACAGGTCCGTGAAGACGCGGTCGTAGTAGCGCAGCCAGTTCTCGCCCATGATGAGTTCGACCTCGCCCTCGTTGAAGCCGCGCTCCCGCAGGCACTCCTCGGCCCGCGGGAAGTGCGAGGGATTGGCGAACCACCCCTCGTGCACGGTGGGGCCGGGATTGCTCGGGCTGCCCGCGCCGTACTGCGTCTCCCAGGCCCAGCGGCCCTGGCGCATCCACTCGAGATAGGCGGCGCCGCCGGTCTGATCGAAGTCGGTGCCGATGCCGACCTTCTCGATGCCGATCCGATCCACCGTCCAGGCCACGAGCTCCGACCACTTCTGGGCCGTGTCGTACTCCCCCACGATGTTCTTGTAGACCGAGAGGCCGATCATTCCCTCGTTGTCCTTCAGCGCATCCAGCACGAGGTCGGACTTGTTGCGCTGATGCGGGGCAAGCGAGAAGGGGTTGGCGTGCGTGATGGCGACGGGCACCTCGGAGACGCGGATGGCATCGAGAGTCGTGCGCTCCCCCACGTGGGAGAGGTCAACCGCCATGCCGCAGCGGTTCATCTCCTTGACCACGTAGGCCCCGTAGCGGGAAAGCCCCGAGTCGTTCGGCTCGTAGCAGGAGCCGCCGATGTCCGACTGGATGTTGTAGGTCAGCTGCCCAACGCGGATGCCCATGCGGGCGAACAGCTCGACGTAGCCGAGCCGGCCCTGCAGGAAGCTCACGTTCTGGAAACCGAGGATGATGGCGCAGCGGCCCTCGGCCGCGATCCGGCGGATGTCGGCCGCGGAGTAAGCGATCTCGACGAGGTCTGCGTTGGCCTCGGCCATCTTGCGCCACTTGACCAGCTGGTCCATCGACTCGGTGGCGTCCTCCCAGAATCCGACGGTGACCGTGATGGCCCCGACGCGTCCTGCAACGACCTCCTCGAGGGCCCGCCGCGACCCCGGTCGCTGGTTTTCGAGGGGCGTGCACAGCAGGCTGTCAACGTAAATCATGATGCGTCCTTTGCTACGGGTGGGGGTCAGTGGGCGGCGGCGGGCACGATGTCGGTGTCAGCCTCGGGGTCGGAGAGACCCTCCAGCTGGGCCGGGTCGAACAGCCGGGTGAGGCGCTGCCCGGGCACGTAGACGTCCTTGACGGTGCCCGTGTGCTGGCGCGAGAGCAGCGTGTCCTCGTACAGGCCGGCGTTCCCGGGGAAGTACACGTCCCACCAGTCCTGGGCCGGCACCTCGGCCCCGCGAAGCATGAAGGAGTCGCGGGCGTCGCGATACCGGCGCCTCGCGTCCTCGCTCCCGTGAGCGCCGAAGCGAACCCGCGCCCCGCCTTCGGCGGCCTCGACCACGGCGTCCACGCCGTAGCGGGCGAGCGTGAGCTCCAGCGCCGGGGCGGCGCCGTCGACCACGACGTTCGTCAAGCGCACGCTCGGCGTGCCCTGGGCCGCCAGCGCCGCCAGCCCGAGGGCGAGCGCGTGGCCCACGGCAAAGAGGCTTTGTCCGGCCGAGTCCAGCGCGGGCTCGCCGTCCGCGGCAGGCACCAGGCTGGGGGCGCACCACGGCGCCGACTCCCCCGCGTCGTCGAGCGCCCGTTCCAGGACGCCGGCAAATCCGCGCACCGCGAGCGGCGAGGCCGCCACGGCCGTCACAAAGAAGTCGCGCGCACCGTGCCAGGAGCCCTCGGGGACGTTGAGCGCCTGCATCGCCCGGCCGGAGGCCAGCCGCGCCTCGCGGAAGCGCAGGCCCAGGGAATCCGGGTGCTCCTTGGGGGCGCGGATGCGCGAGTCGAGGGGCGTGAGCGCGCCCTCCGATACGCCCACGTCGGTGCCCGGCGCGCTCGACTCCACCGCGGCGTCGAGCAGGACGGGCGGCTGGCCCGCGTCCGGGGCACCGGCGCCCTTGGGCGCCGGCCGGTAGGACCACCACCACCCCTGCGGGTCGGCGGAGGCCAGCTCCGTGCGGAACGGCGCCCCGTCGAAGATGAGCCCCAGCACCGAGCGGTGAAGGAAGTCCTCGGTGCGGTCGAGGCCATGGACGAAGGAGTTCATGAGGCGCACGAGCCAGACAGGGACGAAGTCGATGTCGTGCGGATCGGCGTGCGGGAGCGCGTAGGGATGCTCGCGCAGCCCCACCACGAGGCGCGTGATGTGCTCCAGCTCGGGCCGGCGCAGCAGGACAAGCCCCACGGTGTCGGCGGGCGCCGCCTCCGTGAGGGCCAGCCGCAGCTCGCGCACCCCGCCCGGCACGTCCGGGATCACCTCGTGCGCGCCGGGCACCTCCTCGCGCGGGCCCGAGCGGGGCTCCTCGGCCGCCCGCGACTGATACCAGACGCGGTCGCGGTCGGGAGCATCGTTCAGCGGCATGGACAGGGCCCAGGCGTAGCGTTCCTCGATCATCGCGAGCAGTTCGCTCGCGGGCATCGCCGGGTCGAACTCCAGCGCCTCGTCGAAGCGCAGGCGGCGCGCCGCGACGGCGTCGGTGTGCTCCGCGTCGATCTCCAGGACCAGCGTGTGCAGCGTGTTGATGGCCTCGGGAGAGACGAGGTCGCGCACCGCGCGGTGGGCCGCCTCGAGCGGGGCCTCGCCACTGCCCTGCCCAAGATCGCCGCGGCGGGCTGCGCGCAGTGCCGAGCGCACGCGGCGCAGGTCCGCCGCGAGCTCGTCGCTCCCGGTGAACGCCCGGTAGGTGGTCTCGTCCAGAGTGCGGTAGCGGATGGTGCGGGCGAGCAGCGCCTCGAGCCGGTCCCACCGCTCGTCGTCGCGCTGCAGCGGGAGGCGCAGGGTGTGCAGCAACGCCTCGACGTAGGCCCCCACGTACGCATCGATGAGGCGCGGCCGGTTATACACAAACATCACGAGGCCGAGCGCCGAGCCGTTGCCCACGCCGATGATGCGGCGCAGCTCCGGCGAGAGGGGCACGGCCGTCTGGGGCGCATCGAGCCGCGCGAGCTCCTCCACTACGTCCACGGCGAGCTCGCGCATCATGTAGGCCGAGAGCATCTGAGCGTGGTACGAGGTGGCCAGCGGGTGGCCGGCCGGGATCGCCGCAAACGGCATAGAGCCGAAGGTGCCGTTGCCGTCGAGGCCGGTGTTGCGCATCAGGTAGCCGACGCGCTTGAGCTCGGCGCCGTCCGGCTGGTGGCCGGCCGCCAGCGTGGCCCTCACGTCGGCGAAGATCCGCAGGCTCTGATTGGAGCGCATCCAGATCAGGGTGCCGGCCGGGGCGCGGCCCTCGTAGAGCTTCGGGATTTCGGTGCGCGTGGTCTCGACGTCGTCGTCCGAGGCGATCCCGTCGATGAGGGATCCGATCATGTCCCACGAGGTGCCGATGATGCGGCCGGTCCGGTTGCGGCCGTGGGGCTTGCTCAGCCAGGCCACGAAGGTGAGCGAGCCCGACGGCGTGACGATCGTGTAGCGGGCGTGTCCCACGCCGTCGCTGTCGAGTTCGAGGACGTCGCGGGTGATCTCCCAGCGCTCGTCGATCATCTTGTTGAGGAAGCTGCGGGAGGCGCTCATCCGCGTGGGCTGCAGCGCTCCAAGGTTTCGGGGGTCCATCACTCGCTCTGGGGAGAAGTACTCCTCAAGACTCTCGTCGCTCACGGCGCCGGCTCCTTACATCGTCGTTGATGTCAAACATTGCTTGACGCTTGTCTTGCAATGGACAACAACGTAGAAGCGGTGAGAAAGTGCTGTCAAGGAAAAAATGTGTTTTGCATCACTCGCGTTTTCTGAACGCGAGCGACGATGATCAATGGATCACCCACCACCAGGAGGAACGCATGGCCGCCGGGAACGCCCTCGGATCCGTCGTCAAGACCATCAAGGTCCTCGAGTCATTCCTGCGCCTGGGCGACCGCCCCATCGGCCCCACGCAGGTGGCCACCGAGCTCGGCTGGAGCCGCGCCTCGACCCACCAGTACCTCACGAGCCTCGTCGAGGCCGGCTGGCTTCAGCAGAACGCCACCCGCGAGTACCAACTCACGGGCCGCGCCTCGCTCTTTGGCCGCTACGCGGTCTCCCACGCCAGCGCGCCGCTGCCGCTCCTGCCGGTCATGGACGAGCTGGTCCAGCAGCTCGGCGAGCCGATCTCCTTCGCCGTGCTCAGCGGCGCCTCTGCCGTGATCGTCGAACGGCGCGAGCCGCGCCGCCCGTTCACCATCCGCCACGAGCTCGATCGCTCCATGCGCCTGACCGAGTCGGCCTCGGGCGTGGCACTCCTCGCCTTCGACCGGCGCGCCCCCGAGGAGCTGCGCAAGGCCATCCGGGACGAGGTCGAGCAGGTCCGCGCGCAGGGCTTCGTCTACCACCAGGGCGAGTGGCTCGGCGACATCGTCGAGGCCATCGGCGTCCCCATCCTGCAGCAGGGCGAGTGCCTGGGTGCCCTCTCCGTCATCGCCCCCAACGGACGCATGGACGTCGAGGCGGCCATCGAGGCCCTCAAGGACGCCCGGATCGCCGTCGAGGCGCAGCTCTAGGCGCAGCTCGTCGTCTCACAATGCGAGACCGCATGACCAAGGAATGAACCACGCAGTAACGTATGACCAATCAAGCGCTCCCTCGCACCCGAAGGACGGAACATGTCCGCCACCCCAGGCTCCGCCTCAGCGACCAAGAATGACACGCCACGTTCGCGCGTCCTCCTTGCCTCGCTCATCGGCACCACCATCGAGTTCTACGACTTCTACGTCTACGCCACGGCCGCCGTCGCCGTCATCCCCGCGCTCTTCTTCACGGGCAACGACGACACCGCCAAGCTCCTGGCCTCGATGGCCACCTTCGCCGCGGCGTTCATCGCCCGTCCCATCGGCTCGATCATCTTTGGCCACTACGGCGACCGCATCGGACGCAAGGCCACGCTGATCGGCGCGCTGCTGACCATGGGCATCGCCACCTTCCTCATCGGCCTCCTGCCGACCTACCAGCAGATTGGCCTGTGGGCCCCCGCCATGCTGACGATCCTGCGCTTCTGCCAGGGCCTCGGCCTCGGCGGCGAGTGGTCCGGCGCCTCCCTGCTGGCTACCGAGTACGCGGAGGAGGGCAAGCGCGCTCGCGCCGCGATGTGGCCCCAGCTCGGCGCGCCGTTCGGCTTCATCATCGCCAACGGCTTCTTCCTGGTCCTGACGATCGCCTTCGGCTTCAACTCCGCCGCCAACCCGGACGGCGTGTCCCACAGCTTCCTCATCTGGGGCTGGCGCATCCCGTTCCTGGCCTCCATCGTGATGGTCGCGATCGGCCTGTGGGTCCGCTTCAAGCTGGAGGAGACCCCGGTCTTCGCCGAGGTCCAGGAGGCCAAGAAGGTCGTCAAGGCCCCCGTCGCCGAGGTCTTCAAGAAGAACTGGCTGCAGCTCATCCAGGGCACCTTCATCATGCTGGCCACCTACGTGCTCTTCTACTTGATGACCGCGTGGATCCTCTCCTACGGCATCGGCAAGCCCTCCGCCGGCATGCTCGGCATCCCGTACCAGGAGTTCCTGATCCTGCAGCTGATCGCCGTGCTGCTCTTCGCCGCCTTCGTGCCGGTCTCCGGCTGGCTCGCGGATAAGTACGGACGCCGCTCCTCGCAGCTCGTCATCACCGCGTTCATCGCGCTGTTCGGCCTGACCTTCAAGTTCCTGATCGACCCCGCCCTGACGGGCACGGGCGCCGACGTTTCGGTGTGGCGCGTCCTGGTGTTCCTGTGCATCGGCATGACGCTCATGGGCCTGACCTTCGGCTCCATGTCCGCCATCCTGCCGGAGCTCTTCCCCACCAACGTTCGCTACACGGGCTCCGGCATCGCGTACAACGTCTCCTCGATCCTGGGCGCCGCCATCACGCCGTACATGGCCGTGTGGCTCAACGCCGACTTCGGCGTGGGCGCCGTGGGCCTCTACCTCACGCTCGGCGCCGTCTTGACGCTGATCGCGCTGTTCTTCTCCCCCGAGACGAAGAACGTGGACCTGGCCAAGCTCTGATCCACACCGCTTGAATGCACGACGCCGCCCCGGTCACCTGACCGGGGCGGCGTTGCGTTGCATGGGGGTCTAGACCCGCCCGCCGGGCGCCGCCCCGCTCGCCTCGTAGAGCGTGACAACACACGCGCTGCCCAAGCCGAGATTGTGCTGCAGGGCCAGCGTGGCGCCGTCCACCTGCCGCGCACCCGCCCGCCCTCGCAGCTGCCACACGAGCTCGGCGCACTGCGCCAGCCCCGTGGCGCCGAGGGGGTGGCCCTTAGAGAGCAGCCCGCCCGTGGGATTCGTGACCACGCGTCCCCCGTAGCTGTTCTGCCCCTCGGCCACGAAGCGCGCGCTTCCGCCCTCTTCCACGAGGCCAAGCGCCTCGTACGTCAGGGCCTCGTTGGATGCAAAGCAGTCGTGCAGCTCGATGACCGGGATGTCCAGCGGATCGACGCCACTGCGCTCGTAGACCGTCGCGGCGGCGGCCCGCGTGGCGCCGGTGCCCACGAGCTCCATCGCCCCGCCCTCGAAGGTGGCGAGCGTGTCCCCCGTCATGGCCTGCGCCCTGATCCGCACGCGCGCGTCGAGCCCCCGGCGCCTGGCGAAGTCCTCGCTGCACAGCACCGCGGCGGCGGCCCCGCAGCTGGGTGGGCAGCACATCAGGCGCGTGAGCGGTCCGTGCACCGGGGGTGAAGCGAGCACCTCGTCCAGGCTCACTGGTTCCCGAAAGATGGCCCGCTCGTTGGCCGCCGCGTGCGCCCGCGCCTTCACGCTGACGGCGGCAAAGAGCTCGGGCCCTGCGTCGTAGCGCTCGAGGTACTCGGCGGCCGCATCGCCGAAGAATCGGGCGGCCAGCGGCACCCCGTCCCCCGGGGCCGGGCGGCCTGCGGCCGCCGCGTTGGCCTCGAGCGCGTCGGTGAAGCGCCCGAGCGTGTCCGGACGGTCGGTGTACATCGCTGAGATCGCCCCGGCGCTCATCTGCTCGAATCCAACGGCGAGCACGCACTCGGCCTGCCCGGATTCGATGGCCTGTCGAGCCAGCCACAGCGCGCTCGAGCCCGAGGCGCAGTAGTTGTTGGCGTTGATGACCGGGATCCCGGTGCTCCCGAGCGGATGCAGGACCGTCTGGCCCGCCGCCGAATCGGCGTACACGTACCCGGCATAGGCCTGTTCGACGTCCCCGAACGCCACGCCGGCGTCTGCGAGCGCGGCGCGCGCCGTCTCGGCGCCCATCACGTCGTAGCCGCGCGAGCGCCGGGGACTCACAAACGGAATCTGCCCCACGCCCGCGACCACCACGCTCGTGCCGGCAACCCCACCCGCAGGGCCGGCTTGTCGATCTTGCCCACGGGATTCTTGGGAAGCGCGGGCAGGACCACGATCTCCACGGGCCGCTTGAACGGCGCCAGCTCCCGCTCGCCCAGGGCGCGCAGCTCGTCACGCATCCGCGCCTCCGCTGCCTCTCCTGCAGCATCCGGGGTCAGCGCCACGAACGCGATCGGTTCCTCCCCCAGGACGGGGTGGGCCCGTCCCACGACGGCCGCCTCGACGACGCCGGGGTGCGTGTAGAGCGCGTTCTCGATCTCCTTGGGGTAGATGTTCTCCCCGCCGCGGATGATCATGTCCTTGATGCGGTCGACGATGCTGAGGTAGCCCTCGTCGTCGAAGACGCCGATGTCGCCGGTGTGGAGCCATCCATTGACGAGGGTCTTGGCGGTCTCCTCCGGGCGGTTCAGGTAGCCCCGCATGACCGCGGGACCGCTGATGACCACCTCGCCGCGCTCCCCTGCGGGAACCGGGGCGCCCTCCGCGTCCACGACGAGCACCCGCTGGCCCGGCAGGGCGAGACCCACGGTCCCCGGCTTGCGCGGACCGGCGAGCGGGTTGATCGTCGAGGCCGTGGTCGTCTCGCTGAGCCCGTAGCCCTCCACGATCGTGATACCGAAGCGTCCCTCGAAGCGCGCGATGGCCTCCCGCGGCATGGGCGCCGCCCCACACACCGCGAATCTCACCGAGGAGACATCCGGTGCCTCTCCCTCCGGCAGCCCGTTCAGCATGGCGTAGATCGCCGGCACGGCCGAGAAGTAGCTCGGGCGCAGGCGCTGCACGTCCTCGAAAAAGCGGTCGCGGGAGAAGCGCCCGACGATGCTCACCTGCCCGCCCGCGCGCAGCGCCGACAGCGTGCCGAGCACGATGCCGTTCGCGTGGAAGAGCGGCAGGACGAGCAGGCTGTGATCGGCCTCCGTGAGTCCGAACCACTCGACGAACCCGGCGGTCATGGCGTCCAGGTTCGCGTGCTCGAGCATCACCCCCTTGGGGCGCCCCGTGGTGCCACTCGTGTAGATGAGCAGCGCCAGGTCGTGCTCCGCGGCGGGGCCGTTCTCGCCGGCGGCGACCTTCGCCCGGACGGCGTCGCCCGGGGTGTCGGACAACCGCTCCACGGCGAGCACCGGGACCCCCAAGGTCCCCCGGTCTTCGTCCGTGACGACCAGCCGTGCCCCGGCATCCTCCAGTTGATACCGCGCCTCGGCCGGGCCGAGGACGGGGTTGACGGGCGTCACCGCCGCGCCAAGGGCCCAGGCGGCAAAGAGCGCCACCACCAGCTCGCGCCGGTTCGGGAGCAGGAGCCCCACGACGTCGCCGCGCCGCACCCCGGCGGCGGCGAGGGCGCCAGCCGCCGCGTTGACGGCGTCGAGGAACCCCCGGTTCGTGTACGAGCCGGCGTCGTCCCGCAACGCGGGTGCCTCGGGGTCCCGCTGCGCGCGGGCGGAGGGAAGATCGATGAATCGCATGCGGTTCTCCACGGTTCTGAGGTGCTCACCCGGG
>JALAHE010000314.1 GCA_022712075.1 Galactobacter sp. | reverse complement strand
GGGCCGAGCCGAGCGCCTCGGCGATGGTCTCGGAGGGCAGCGAGGCAGGGACGGCGAGCCAGAGGGCCGGGGCCGGCTCGGTGGCGAAGGCCGAGCGCTCGGCGGCAGCTTCGGCGAGCACCGCGTCGGCGAGGGATCGCAGCGGGGCCAGCCACCCGGCGTCGGGCACCGGGGCGGCAGGGGCCGCCGGGGCGAGGATCGCGACGTCGGCGCGCTGGCCGGCCAGGGCTGCCTGGTCCGCCGTGCTCACCGCGACAAAGACCGGCGGGCGCCCCTGCGGGGAGCGCGGGGTGATGGAGGCGCCCTCCACCGTGAAGGTCTCGCCGGCGAAGGCCGCGTCGTGGATGCGGGAGCCGTCGAGGAAGCGCCCCGTGGCGGCGTCGCGGATGATCGCGTCCGGTTCCCAGCTCTCCCAGAGCCGGCCGATGGCCTCGAGGCTGTCCGAGGCGTCGGCCAGGAGCGCGCGCTCGCCGGTCCCGGCGCCCGCCGCCGCCCAGCGCTCGCCGGAGGCGGCGATCTCGTCCGCCGAGGGCGTGCGCAGCGCCAGGCCCGCCCGGCCGAGGGAGGCGTGGTCGAGGGTCTGGGCCGCAGTGGCGGTGTGGAAGGGCTCCGTGACGGCGCTCGGCACCTCGACCACGAGGCCGAGGCTCGAGGTAAGCGGGCCGAGTGAAGCGGCGGCAAGCGAGGCGTCGAGGCCGCGTGGCCCGTGTTGGGCGTCGGCGACGAGGGCGTCGCGCAGGATCAGGGCCGTGACGCCGCCCGCCTCGGCGGCCGCGGCGATGGCGCCGAGGCTCGCGAGCGGGGAGGCCCCGGCGGGAAGGTCGGCGGTATCGAGCGAGAGGGCGAGGTGGAGGGCGAGGGACTTCTTGGGGGTGCTCATGCTGTCTCCAAGGCGGTGGGGAGGTGGGCGGCGGCCGGGGCCGGCGTCGCGTGGTGCGTGGCGAGCGTCTCGATGATCGAGGCGGCCGCGGCGTCGGTGGTGCGGAAGGGCAGGGCATTGACACCCGGCCGGGAGAAGGCGCCGGCGTCCGGCGTGGAGGTGGCGGCGCCGAGCGCCCAACGGCGGGGAAGCAGGCCGCCCGCGGCGGCGCGGATGCGGGCCGTCGTGGGGTCCACGTCGATCCGGCGCCCGGCGAGCGCGGCGAGGGTGGCCAGGTCCGCGAGGGCCGGATTGCTCGAGGCCTCCGGGTCCGTGCGCGGTAGCCACGCGTCCACGAGGGCGCGCGCGGTGGTGCTCTGGGCCACCGCCGGGCTGTGGGCCCGGAAGGAGCCGCCGTCCGGTGAGAGTTCCACCTTGAGGTCGGGGCCGAGGAAGCCGACCACGCCGGCCTCGACGAGCGCGAGCAGCTGCTCGAGCCGCTCCGGCGGCGGGCCGGAGGTGAGGTAGGAGGCGAAGGACTGCCACGTGGTCGGGAGCGACTCCTCGCGGGAACGACGGTTCCAGAGGGTGGAGGGAGCGCCGGCCAGGATCACGTGGACGCCGAGCACCGCGTGGAACACGGCGAGCGAGGCGCTGTGCGCCTGGTGGCGGTGCTGCTTGAGGTCCGTGTGGATGTGGCCGCTCAGGATCGAGTCGAGCTCGGCGCGCGTGGCGACGGTGAGGCGCTCGAGCGGGCGGTCCCACTCGCTCACGTGGAAGCGGTCGATGTCCTCCGGGGCAGCCTGCAGGAGGTGGCCGCGCAGGGCGGCGGAGTCCCACGCCGTGGTCAGGATGACCTCACGGGTGCGCTCCCAGGTGCCGCGCGTGCGCTCAGGATGGGCGGTGAAGAGCTCGCGGTAGTGGGCCAGGTGCAGCTCGGTCGCGATGAGCGGCCAGGCGTCCTGCTCGAAGTCCCAGGTTGCGCCGGCGGCCACCGCGGCGGCGACGCGCTCGGCCGTGAAGACCTCGGGTGCCGCCGGGGCGTGGTCCAGCTGCTGCAGCGACTTGCTGCGATACGGGACGCCGCGGCGGGAGCCCAGAAGTAGGCGCGGCTCGCGGCCGGAGGGGATGTAGCGCAGCGCGGCCTTGGACGCCGGAAGGAGCTCGTGACCCTCCACGGGGACAAAGCGTCCGCCGCGGCCCTGGGCCAACAGGACCACGAGGTCCACCGCGGCCAGACCCAGGCCGCGGACGATGACGTCCTCGCCGGGCAGCAGGTCGGAGTAATCGACGTCGGCGGTGTAAGCCGGGCGGTGATAGGTCAGGCCGGCCGCGCGGGCTGCCGTGGCGAGCCCGGTCTGCGCGCGGGTGGGTTCGGTCTCGGTGTGGCCCACGGTGTAGATGACGGCGTCCGCGGTCAGCGTCGCGCCGGAGGCCAGGTGGACCGGCTCCGGGCCCTGGTCGCCGGCGGCGGACTCGACGCGCTGGACGGTGTCCTCGTGGACGTGCACCGTGACGGCCGAGGGGAGCCCGTCCAGCAGTCGGCGCGTGGCCCACTCGAGGTAGGCGTGGTGGAGGCGGCGGCTCGGGAAGTCGTCGGGGGAGAGCGTGAAGAGCTCGCGCTCAAGCGCGATATCGAGCGGGGAGACCGTGCTCAGCTCGCCCTCGCGGACGGCGGAGACCCATTCGGCCAGGGACGGGCCCGTCGTGGCGCGGCGGGCAAGCGTCGCGTCGGCGTCGGCGAAGATCGTGACGTCGCGGGCCGTGGAGTTCAGGCGCAGCAGCGGCGACTGGCCTCCGCGCCAGATGCGGCCGGCGCCGACGGGGTAGGGATCCACGAGGTGCACGGCGAGCTGCGTGGCGGGATCGCGGTGGGCGAGCAGCCGCTCCAGGAGCATGAGGGCCCGGGGGCCGGCTCCGACAAAGACGATTGCGTGGGACTGCCGCCCGGACTGGGGACCCGGGGCGTGTGCGCCGGTGTCCCGGCCCCCGAGCGGCTGCTGGGTGGGGGCTGGATTGACCATGCGTAGAGCGTGGCCCGTGGCGGGTGGGGCCCGCCAAGTTGCGGCGAAGGTGGTCCCACGGTGACGCAGTGTGACGTTTCGAGCCGACCGTTCGTGTCGGGGCGCGTCGCGCGGGTGGCCCGGCTCTCACCGAGCGGGCGGCTCGCTCGCCTCGGCCGCTGCCTTGAGGAGCCCGAGCTGTGTGTCCCAGGCCGCAGAGGCTGCCTCGAGCCAGCGCGCCGCGGCGGAGGCCGTGGCCGCCTGCACGCGGTAGACGGACTCGCGCCCCTCGGAGGCGGCTGTCACCAGCCCGGCCTCGCGCAGCACGGCGAGGTGCTTGGCCGTTCCTTGTCGCGTGATCGGGAGTCCGCGCGCCAGCTCCGTGACGCCGCTCGGGGCCGCGGCCAGGCGGCCGAGGATCTCGAGGCGCAGGGGATCGGCGAGGGCGTGGAAGGTGCGCACGAGCGCGGCGTCAACGGGCATCTGCGGCACCCTCCGCGGCGGCGCGAGCCAGGGCCAGCTCCTCGCCCCAGCCCTCGACGTTGGCTCCATAGTTGCGCGCGTGCGCCTCGGGGCTCATGGCCGCAAAGCCGGTTTCGGTGACGCGCACCTTGACGACCCCCGGCGCGGCATCCAGCAGCACGAACTCGACGGTGGTGCGCGGCACGTCATCCCCGCCCGGATGCCACGTGAACACCGCGCGCTCGAGCGGCTCCGTGGAGACGACGCCCACCGTGAAGACGCCGAGCTCGGCATCCGTCACGAGGCACTCGTCTCCCGTGCGGTCAACCACGTGCCCGCCGAGCACGCCGTTGTTGATCCACCACCCGGGTTCCGAGACGAGCTCCCAGACCCGCTCGCGCGTGGCGTTGATGTCGATGAACGTTTCGATGCTGTCTCTCATGCAACCAGATGGTTGCCTATGCGGAGATCGCAGTCAATACCCAGCTGCGCCGGAGGGCACCGCTACGCGAGCCACCCCCGCGTGAAGCCGAGCACGCGCTCGCCGCTCGCATCGGCGAGTGAGGCGGAGACGAAGGCCGTCGCCCCTTCCGAGCTCTGGTACCTGAACACGGGCGAGGGATCGCAAGCCGCCGCGGCGATAGCTGTGCCCGCCGACTCGGCGCTCTGGGCCGCCGCAAACGCCCCCTCGGTCCGGCGGTAGTAGGCCTGGAGCAGCTCCGCGTAGGGCCCGTCTTCCACCTCGGGGCGCACGGCGTTCTCGACAAACGCGGAGGCCACGGCGCCGGGCTCCATGACGCTCACGTGCACGCCGAAGCGCTCGGCGACCGGAGCGAGCGATTGCATGAAGCCCTCCAGTGCAAACTTGGCGCCGCAATAGGCGTCGGCGAAGGGCTGGCCCACCGCGCCGCCCACGCTCGTGACGGAGAGGATGCGGCCGCGGCCGGCCTCCCGCATCCCGGGGAGCACGAGCTTGGTGAGGCGCACGGGGCCGAGGTAGTTGACCTCGATCTGCTCCTCGATGGCGCTCATGTCCAACTGCTCGGCCGTGCCGACCATGCCCAGCCCGGCGTTATTCACGAGCACGTCGATGTTCCCGTACTGCTCCTGCACCGCCGCGACGACGTCACGCGAGGCCTGCTCGTCGGTGATGTCCAGAGCGCGAATGTCGAGGCTCACGCCGGCCTCGGCCGCCGCGGCGCGCAGGGCATGTGCGGCGTCAGGGCGACGCAGCGTCGCGATGACGCGGTGCCCGCGGCGGGCGAGGTCGACGGCGGCAAAGAGGCCCATGCCGGAGGAGGTTCCGGTGATCAGAGTGGTGGTCATGTGGCGGAGCGTAGGCCGCTCCGGCGTGACACAAGAGGTCACCGCCGCGCGTCGCAGGGAACTCACAGGGGCTGAGCGTGACGGCGCGTGACGCCCGCGGTCCCCGCGCAACGCCCGCCGGGCGACGGCCGCGCCGCGCCCCTAGCGTGAGGTGCGGCGCGGCACCCTGCCGCCCCGAGCCCCTTGAGCAGGCAAGGCCTGCCAGCACAATCTCTAGCCGGAGGTGCCCCATGTCCCACACGGATCCAGCACAGACCCAGCCCGCCTTCCCGCCCGGCGAGGAGGGCACCGCGCCCGCCGCGCCGCGCCGCAAGCTCTCGCCCAAGCAACGCCTCGTCGCCGGCGTGGGCGCCCTCGCCGTGGTGGCCGCCGCCATCGGCGGCACGGCGCTGGCACTGAACCGCCCGACGTCGGGCGGTGACACCCAGCTCGCCGCCGCCACCGGGGCGGCCTCCCATGGCTTCGACACCTCGGCGGCCCAGGAGGGCCGCGTGCGCCTCGATCAGGTGCCGGCCGCCGTGCAGGAGCTGAAGGACTCAGGCTTCACGCCGATCCATCCCGGCGAGCTCACGGTCGCCACGACGGGCGCGAGCGCCCCCATCTCGTTCACGGCGGACGACGGCAAGACGCTGATCGGCTCGGATGTCGATGTGGCGCAGTTGATCGCCGACGGACTGGGCCTGAAGCTACGGGTCGAGACGACGGCGTGGGCCGATTGGCCGCTCGGCGTCCAGAGCGGCAAGTACGACGTGGTGCTCTCGAACGTCGGCGTGACCGAGGAACGCAAGGACCTCTTCGACTTCGCGACCTACCGCCACGGCCTGCACACCTTCCTCGTGACGAAGGAGTCGCCGCTCAAGGACGTCAAGGAGGCCAAGGACATCGCCGGCCTCAAGATCGTGGTGGGCTCCGGCACCAACCAGGAGAAGATTCTTACCGCCTGGAACAAGCTCAACGAGCAGGCCGGGCTCAAGCCCGCCGAGCTGGTCTACTACGACGATGCCTCGGCGGCGCTGCTCGCGCTGAAGTCGGGGCGCGTTGACGCGTCCTTCGGGCCCAACCCCACCTCGGTGTACCAGGCGCAGGTGGACCCGGAGCTGCGCACCGTGGGCCGCGTGAACGCCGGCTGGCCCGACAACTCGGACGTGGGCGTCGTGACGGCCAAGGGCAACGGGCTCGTGAAGCCGGTTGCCACCGTCCTCGAGGAGGCGCGCACCTCGGGCAAGCTCACGGCGGCGCTGACGCGCTGGGAGCTGCAGGGCGAGCAGGTCGAGAAGACCGAGGTCAACCCCAAGGGGCTGCCGCGCCAGACGAAGTAACCAACGCGTCAACGTCACGAACCCCCCGGTGCCCGCTGCAGGGCTCCGGGGGTTCGTGGCGTTCAGCGACGGTTGCGGTCCGGGCGGAAACGCGGGTCGCCGGTGAGGTGATTGCTGCGGCGCCGCACCGCGTCGTATCGGATGGCGCCGCCGATCACCGCCACCAGGGAGCCGACAACGAAGAGGGCGGAGCCGAGCCAGCTGTGCGCACCCCAGGCGGCGATGAAGCCCATGACCACGAGGGCGACGCCCACAGCGATGATCGCGTGGGCCAACGTAATGGCGCCGTGCTTGGGGCGCTTGCTGATGTGCGTCTCCATGCGTCAACGCTAGGCGGGGGGGACAGCGCGCTGTCATCGTCCGCTCGGGTGACGCGGGTGGCCGCGGCTCACTCGAGGCGGATCCTCAGATCAGCCTGGCCGATGCCGTGATCATCGCCATCGGTGAGCTGCCAGGAGGCCGTGATGATGTCCATGGCCAGCTGCTTGCCCGAGGCGTCATCCACCTCGACCTGGATGTACTCCCAGCGCCCGGAGATCTCGGTGCCGGCGAGGAGCGTGGATTCGGCGGCGCCCTTCTTGAACGTGCTGAAGCGATCGAGGACGATGCTCGACTCCCGTGGGCAGGGCGCGCCGTCCGTGGGCGGCTGGCACACGGTGGCCGTGGCGGCCTCCGCGAGGCGATCGTTCGGCCCGCTCACGAAGACTTCCACCGAGAACGTCCGGCCGCTGTGTGTCTCCGGCTGCGGACCGTTCGTGGGCAGTCCGGGCAGACCTCCACCGTCGCACGCGGCGAGGGCGAGCGCCGCCGAAAGCGCGCACGCCGCAAGCGCCGCACCGCGGCGGGTGGACAGGGTGTTGCCGCATCGATTCCCCCGGATCATGCAGCGAAGCTAGCCCACCCGCGACGCGAGGGGAAGGGCACCCGGCCAGCGACCGGGGCGAGCCCGCGCGCTCAGGCCGGTGGCGCGACGTCGTACACGAGACGGGCGAACGGCCCGGCCTGCCGGGCCTCCACGAGGGTGAGGCGCTCGGCGCCCAGGGTGCGGGGGAGGACGGCGTGGCCGTCCTCGAGGGTGGCCGGCGCCAGGGTGAGGGCCACGCGGTCCAGTGCGCCGGCGTCCGCGAAGCGGCCCACCAGCTCGCCGCCGCCGAGGATCCAGACGTCGCCGTCCCCGGCCGCCGCGCGGATCGAGTCGAGGTGATCGGCCGGATCGCCGGAGACGATGCGGACGTCGGCACCCTCAGGGATGGGCAGCTCGCGCGAGCTGAAGACGAAGGTGGTGCGGGTGCCGTGAAAGGTCTGCCAGCGCTCGGGGTGGGCCAGGATGTCCTCGTTCTTCAGGACCCACTCGTAGGTGTGCGAGCCCTCCACGAGCACCGAGATGTTCTGGGGGAGCAGGGTTGGATCGGGCTCCTCGGCGCCGGGGACGGCGAAGAGCCACTCGAGGGAATGGTCCTTCGTGGCGAGGAAGCCGTTGAGCGTGCAGGCCGTGTCGAAGATGAAGCGAGGCATGGCTCGAGACTACGGGGAGGGTCTGACGGCGCGTGGGCGCCCGCGCGGGCGGGTGTCGGCGTGGGGGCGTGAGGCTCAGGCGGCCTCTGCCGCCGCGCGCTCGAGCCGGCCGAGGTGCTCCATCCCGCCGTCGCGATGCTCGCCGTGTAGGCGGGCCCCGTCGGCGAGGGCGCTGAAGCCGGACTCGACAAGGAAAAGCTGGGTGCCGTGCGTGCAGGGAGCCAGGACCAGTTCCACGGTCAGGGGCGCCTCCCAGCCGTCATCGATCCAGTCGAAGCCAAGCCGGCGGTCCGGCTCGGCGAGGGTCACGGTGCCGCTCGACTCGTGAGGCACCCCCGCGTGGTCAACCCAGCTTTCCACCAGCACGGCCCCCACGTGGGGCTCGAAGTGCATATCGCTCCACCACCGCGCCCGGCCGGTCGTGAGCGCGTGCCAGACGCGCTCCGGGGTAGAGGACAGCGTGACGCTGAGCGTGATCTGATCTGGGCAAGCGGTGGGGGTGGCCATCCGTGCAGTTCACCACCTCGTGGGCATCTTGGAAAGGGTGGGATAGGTCGATGCACCGGCCCCCCGCGGAAGTGTGCACCAAACCGTGGACGAACCGATCTGGGAAAACCGCACGGCGTCACGTAACGCCACGATGGGCGCTGTGTGACGCCGTGCGGGGGCGGGAGAGGCCTAGACGAGCGCGTGTCGCAGGCGCGCCAGGATCGGCGAACCGTCGCGGAAGGAGCCCGCCTCGCCCGGGCGCACGGCCAGGACCGTCCCGTCGCGTTCCACCACGGCCAGGGCCAGCTGAGCCAGGAGATCGTGGCCGTTGTCGAGGAACTCGATCTCGCCCGTGACGTCATCCAACTCGCCCGTGAGCGTGGCGGTGAAGTCGAAGAGCAACGTGTCCACGGCGCCGGCCACGGCGGCGCGGCCGAGCTCGGCGGCGTCGGTGGAGACGCGGCCGGCCGTGTCACCGTCCATGTATTCCTCGGCGAGGGCGGCGGCGCGCTCGGCGTTGAGCTCGTCGAGGACGCCGCGCAGGGCGGCATCGATCTCGTGGTCGGTCAGCTCATCCGCGGCGCCGGAGACAGAACGCACCGGGCGGCCGTAGTCCTCGGCGACCGCCAGCTCCAGCAGCGGAGACGCGGAGAAGATGACGAGGGGAACGGTTCGCTCGGCGTCGAGGGCATCAGCCTCGGTGACCACGGCCTCCGCCACGCGCTTGGCGTACTTCTCCAGGAGAACGGTGCGGCCCTCGTCGCCCACGAGGCGGCGCACGTGGCCGCGGTCGCGGACCGTGGCGCGGTTTGTCGCATCGGCGATGTCTTGCGGGTGATCGGGATCGGTCTGGACCTCGGCCGCGCGGGCGGCTGCCGTGGCGTGCCAGAGCTGCCAGCCCTCCTGGGACAGCGTGAGGGCCAGCGCCTCCTGCGGCGCGGTGGCGGCACGCAGGAGCGGGCCGAGCTCGAACCAGCGCCCGGCGGTGGTGGAGCTCTCCAGGGCGTTGACGAGGACAAAGAAGCGGTGACTCGTGGGCGTGAGGAAGAGGGCGATCGAGCCGGAGAGTTCGCCCCAGCGGCCGGAGTTCTCCACGGCTGAGAGCTGCTCGCGCAGCCCCTCCTCCTGGGCGTTGGACAGCCCCGCCTCGCGCAGCTCGCGGATCGCCTGGTCGAGCGCGCTCTTGAGGCCGGTGCGGGCCTCGTCCGGCTCGCGCGGGTCGGTGCGCAGGTAGATGGACACCGAGTGCTCCTGCTCGGTGGCGAGCTCACGCAGCTGCTCGAGGGACACGACGTCATGGGTACTCATGGGGGGTCCTAACGTTGCGGGTCACAGCGGCGTGGGAAGCCGCCTTCCCTCACCCTAGGAAGCGCCGCCGCACAGCACCAGGGGTCCGAGGGCTTGCATTCTCCGCGCGGAGGGCTTTGGGGCATCGTTGACCCGGTGGGGCAATCAGCCCGCGTGGCTCGCGCGGCACACGGGGCGCGCCAGCCGCCCGACGTTGCCGGCCCGCCCGGCCGGGTCGCCCGCCCGACGCCGCCCGGCCGGGCCGGGCGCTAGCCCTCCAGGCCCAGCGTGGAGGCGCTGGCGGCGGCCACCTCGCGGACGCGGTCGGCGGTCCACGGCAGGGGAGCGCCGTGGCCGGGGATGGCCTCGGCGAGCGTGTCGCGCCAGCCCGCGGCCCACCGCTCGGGGAAGCAGGTCTCGAGGAGCTCGAGCATGATCGGCACGGCCGTGGACGCGCCGGGGGAGGCGCCGAGCAGGCCGGAGACGGAGCCGTCGGCGGAGGTGACAAGCTCGGTGCCCTGGCGCAACTCGCCCGCCACGTCCCGGCCGGGCGCCACGAGCTGGGCGCGCTGTCCCGCGGGGATGAGCTCCCACTGGGCGTCCTTGGCTTCGGGGTAGTAGCGGCGCAGGGCGGCGAGCTTCTTGGAACGGGGCTTGAGCAGCTCGGAGACGAGGTAGCGGATGAGCGGCACGTTGTGGATCGCGGCCGAAGCGACGGTCTTGAGGTTGCCCCAGCGCAGGGTGGAGAAGAAGTCGCCCCAGCTGCCGGCCTTGAGCAGCTTGGTGGAGAACGTGGCGTAGGGGCCAAACATGAGGGCGCCCTCGCCGTTCACGACGCGCGCGTCGAGGTGCGGGACCGACATGGGCGGGGCGCCGATCTCTGCCTGGCCGTAGACCTTGGCGCGGTGCTTGGCCACGACCTCCGGGTCGGTGCAGCGCAGGAAGGCGGCGCCCACGGGGAGGACGCCGTAGCCCTTCACCTCGTCGATGCCCGTGGCCTGGAGGAGGCGCAACGCCATGCCGCCGGCGCCGGCGAAGACGTGCTTGGCGCGCCATTGGCGCGTGGCGCCCGCGGCGACGTCGCGCGCCGTGACGAGCCACGCGCCGTCGGGCAGGCGGGTCACCTTGGTGACCTTGGTTCCGGTCTGGAGCGAGCCGGCCGGGAGCATGGCGAGCATGGAGCGGGTGAGCGCGCCGAAGTCCACGTCGGTGCCGTAGGGGTGCCGCGTGGCGGCGACGCGCTCGCCGGGGGCTCGGCCGGCCATGGTGAGCGGCGCCCACGCGGCGAGGGTGGCGGGGTCCTCGCTGTGCTCGAGGCCCTCGAAGAGCGGGTCCGAGCTGAGCGTGGCGTGGCGCGCGGCGAGGTAGTCGGCGTCGGTGTCGCCGAAGACGAGGTCCATGTGGGCCGTGGTGTGGATGAAGTCGCCCGGGGTGAGGTGGCCCCGGCGCGCGAGGTGGGCCCACCAGCCGCGGCTCAGGTGGAACTGGCGCGCGATGTCGGCGGCCTTGGTGCCGTTGGCCGGATCCGGCATGTAGTTGAGCTCGCAGTAGCCGCTGTGGCCCGTGCCGGCGTTGTTCCACGGGTCGCTGGACTCGGTGCCGGGCTGCGCCTGGCGCTCGAGGACGGTGATGCCGAGGCCCGGATCCAGGGTGGTGAGCATGGAGGCGAGGGTTGCCGACATGATGCCGGCGCCGATGAGCACGACGTCGGTGGGCTGGGCTTCGCTGCTGGGTGCGCTCATGGGGTCCTCGGCTTCGTTGACGGGGCGGGTGATGCTCGCTTCCCTCATAGTGGGCGTTCGTCATTTGTGCCGTCCAATGAACGATTGTCTGGTTATGATCCGTTCATGGAACAGTGGACGGTTCGTTTTGCGCCGCACCTGCGCGCGTTGGTGGAGCTCGACTCGGCCGGCGGGCACATGCGCCAGGCCGCCTCGGAGCTCGGGATTCCCCAGAGCTCGATGTCGCGGCGCATCAAGACGCTCGAGGATGAACTCGGTGTGCCGCTGCTGATCCACGAGGGGCGGATCGTGCGGTTGTCGGATCCGGCCGTGGAGCTGGTGCGGCGCGTGCGCGGGCCGCTGAGGCAGGTGGACGAGGCGCTCGCCGGGGCCGTGGCCGGGGTGGACGCGGCGCACGGGACGGTGCGGTTTGGCTTCCCCTTGACGCTCGGCGCCGCGCGCACAGCCGACCTCTTGGCGGGGTTCCGGGCCTCGCATCCCAAGGTGCGGTTGCACCTGAAGCAGGCTCACGCGGCGCTGCTGCGCGGAGACCTGGCGGACGGCTCACTGGACGTTGCCTTGGTGATCCCGCCGCCGCCGGGGTTCGCAGGGGACGTGGTGGCGTCGCAGCAGATCGTGGCCGTGGTGGGGGCAGGGCATGCGCTGGCGGGGCGTTCCTCGTTGGCGCTGTCCGAGCTGGCGTCCGAGCCGTTCGTGCTGAACCCGACGTCGTATCAGCTGCGCTCGGTGACGGAGGAGTGGTGCCGGGAGGCGGGGTTTGCCCCGGATGTTGCCATGGAGGTCACGGAGTTCTCGACGATGCGCGAGCTCGTGGCGCGCGGTCTGGGCGTGGCGCTGCTGCCGGCGCACGAGGCCCCGGTGGCTGGGGTGGTCGAGGTGCCGCTGTCCGGCGGGCCGTACCAGCGCGACATCGCCCTGGTGCGTTCGGAGACGAGCCACACGCCGGTGGTGGAGGCGTTTGCCGAGTACCTGCGCGGGGAGTTTGCCTGAGGTCCTAGCTCCCGCTCAACGTCAGGGTGGCCTTCGCCCGAATCGGGGTGCCGCAGTACGCGCCGGGGTTGTCCTCCGCCCGCTCGAGGCCGGCGAGCGAGGTAGCCAGCACCTTGCCAGTGCGGTCGTAGGCGCGCAGCTCAACGACGGTGGGCGTGTATCTCGGGGTGTCGTAGGCCTCCGTGCCGAGGTCGGCCAGCCACACGCCGTCCTGATTGTTCGAGGCCATGAGTTTGCTCCAGGGAGCGCATTCACGGTCCTCGATCGGGCAGGCGGTCACGGACGCGACGGCGGAGTCGTCGCCCACGACCGTCACCTCGAGGACGGATCCGTAGGCC
This sequence comes from Galactobacter sp., assembly GCA_022712075.1. Taxonomy (GTDB): domain Bacteria; phylum Actinomycetota; class Actinomycetes; order Actinomycetales; family Micrococcaceae; genus Galactobacter. Next base: position 4,745 of record JALAHE010000314.1, on the reverse strand, counting down.
GTGGCAGCGCAGATGGGTTCCTGCGCGCAACTGCTCGCCGCGAGGAGGACTGCGCCGCTTCCGAAGGCCAATGCAGCGCGGACGGTGGCGCTGAGGGTGCGGCTCACCCGCGCTCCCACTTGGTCCCCGAGTACGGCACCGTGACGGCGCCCTTGAAGGTGCTGCCGCACTGCTCGTCCGCCTGCTCGGTGGTCCAGACGAGGGAGACGCGCTGCTTAGAGAGCACCTTGTTGTTCGCGTCGACGGCGTAGACGTCGGCCTCGGCCGGCGTGCTACCGGCCGGCGTGACATTCACCGTCCATGGGCCGGGCGCGCGCGAGGCATATGGGTCCCCCGGCTGCCGGGGAACCACGCAGTCCTTCACGTCCGTGGCACAGACGAAGACCCGGTCGACTTGAGAGTCGTCGCCGTCCAGGGTGACGGTCACCGTGTTCGCACGGAGCGCGGTGTCGCAGGCGACCTGCGCTTGGCACGCGCTCAGCGTGGCGGCGAGGGCGAGCAGGCCGACGGCGGCCAGGCCGCGGCGGGTGAGCGAAGCGTTCATTGGATGCTCCCGATGGCGAGGTTGGCAAGGGCGAAACTACTGGAGCCACAGAGGTCGTGGGGGCGCTCGAGCTTCCAGGAGAGGGCGACCGTGGCCCGGGCCAGGAGTTTCCCGTTTTTGTCGAGGGCGCGGAACTGCATCTTGTCCACGTCCGGCGGACCACTGCCGTCCTTCCGATAGCCGAGGGTCACGTTGTAGCGCCCCACGGCGTTCTTGACCGCCGGGTCCGCAGGCACCCCGTCGACGCACTGGAGTGCGTCAAGCGGGCAGGCCGTGACGGCGTAGAGCTCGGACGTGTCGCCGTAGACCGATGCCTGGATGAAGGGCGCGTAGGCCCTCGCCGGGCACGCCTGAAACTCGGCGCAGGAGGACAGGCCCAGCGGCACCACAAGGGCCGCCGCGCAGGTGGCGGCCCAAGCGGAGCGCTGTCGATTCATCCCCCGATGCTAGGGAAGGACGTTCCGCGGATCGAGCGTCCGGCGCCGATCGTGATGTCTCGGTGACGGCTCCGAACCGCTCCGAGACGCAACGGTGACCAGGCACGACGGGCGTGCTCCAGCTAACCAGCTGGTCTGGCGGCGTGGGCGGACCACCAAGTCGAAAGTAGCGTGGCCATGCAAGCGGACGAGAGTTACACGAGTGATTGCTTCGCCTGCCATTCCGAAGTCCAGGCGAGACATCATCACCGGCGAAAATGCAAGGGATTATGGCAACTCTTGGGTGTGCGGTGGCTGTCCAATTGCAGTGTCGCAGGGCTTGAGAAAGCTTGACGTGGATGCAGGGGATTCCACCACTCACGCGATGACACGTCACGTCTGCCGTGCAGCCAGGCATTCCCGGCGAGCAAAAATGAGAGTTGGTTGTCAGCAGGAGGTCCGCTCGAGTGCTACAGCTTTTTTCGATTACTGGGTGGAGCCAACTGGCCTATACGTAGCTCGTGTCGCAACTATGTATAGGCCAACAACCATCAAGCGGACGGTGCGGCTGCCAGCGAGAACAACGAGTATCTTGCCCGTCGACTATCAAATGCCCCGATAGTCCCTTCGAGAATGTCGACTGCATCGGAAGATACGTCGATGGAACTAAGCGCGCCGGACACGACCTCGAAGTTCTTCGACTTGTCTCGGTAACAAATGACTACTTGGTCAGCATCACCAACGACTGCGAGATTCGCATTGTGAGTTACCAGGATAACTTGGCGTCTTGCAGCTGCAAACTTCAACGCCGGAACAAGTTTGTTGCTGATCGTCGCGTTGTCTAGGTTTTCTTCTGGCTGGTCCAGCAGGAGCGGTCTGCGGGATGGATCCACAACAAGGAATAGAATGGTTAGTACCAGGCCGCGTTGGCCCGGGGACAATTTCGAAGCAGGAACCCCCCCGCTTGCAACCTCGCTGGAAATGGTCAGACGCGAGCTGTCAACCAAGTCCACGATGAACTCCACCGCCTCATGTCCGCCGGAAAACGCCTGGGAAATCAACCGGCGCTCCGCGCCGGAATCTGCACGAGAAAACGACAGCCTTCGGATTAGCCCGGCAAAATTCTCAGAGAAAGTGGAAGCGCCTCCGTGCACCGCGGCAAGTTGCTCTTCGATTTCGTCGGCCAGAGCGGCATTTCGCCTACCGTGCAACCGGTCAAGGATGTCACTGGAGGACCTTGATGACACTAAATTTGAAACGAACTCGATCTCAAGTTGTGACGTAATTTCGTTGTCTCGGATCAGCTTATTGACTGAATCGAACAACTCAGCATGAGTAGTCAGCAGTGACCGTCGAAGCGAGAGGATTTCATCCGCCGTGGCGAGAAGGATATCGAGTTGTGACTCGACTTGTTCAGGTAGACGCTGGGCACCTTCCTTTTGTTTCTCAAGCCACTTCAGTGAATCAACGGATTCCGTATCACCTTCGATTGCGTTAATGCTGCTTGTCGCCGCCTGTACGCGGGAGCGTAGGCGAGCAAGTTCTGCATTCTCGTCGCCGAACGACTTCTCGGCGGATTCAAGTTCTTCAGTGGTGCGCAAGATTGTTGTAGATTGGGTGGCCCGCGCAGTTCGAAGGCTGGCTGACATCTCCTCGAAATCGTTGGTGGCGGACTGAATCGCGTCGCTGAACACTTCGACGTTACCGAATTCTAGTGGGTTGTCTCGAAGGCGCATTGGGCTGAGTTGCTGTGCTGTCGCCAACAACTGTGCCGATGCCTGCTCAAATGTGCTGCGCGCGACGTTCAAGTACTCAACTTGAGCCCTCCAAGTGGCGAGGTCCAAGTCGGCACGAGCGATATTTCTATCGATGCGTTCGCCAAGCTCGAGACTTTTCCTCGACTCCGCTTTGAGCCGATCGAGCGGCGTGGTGTCTCTGGTCGGCTCTCCGTGCTCCGCAACGTACAGGGCTAATGCGGCACCCGCATCCTTCTGTCGGTCGAGTGCGACGCGCCTTTCGCCTTGTTTTTCGTTGATCCTCCCGTCGTAAGATGTTGGACCATGCATGGTCAATTCGTCAGCCAGGCGCACGTACTCGTTTACTTCACCTGAAAGTCGTGAGAGCAGGCTGTCGATCTCTCCAAGTGCTTTAGTTGAGCGAAGCTCTTGAAGTGATGCAAGTGTGTGTTGCTCCGCTCTTTCTGCAATCGGGATTCGGTCAAAGGCAAAGCTCTGCACTAACTCTGACATGGCCTTGACGTCATCATGCGTTTGCGGATTGCAGAGGTTCTCAATATATGATTGAGGCAAGTAATTTACGCGTTCGATGCTGTCCGCCGATGTCGGGCTCGACAGAGTGCCCGTCCGAACGTTTCCGTCCCTCCATTCCAAAGTCCAGTTGATGTGTGAGGCTTGCTCTCGGGTGGCAGGTGACAAATACCTCTGGGGGGTGAGGAATGCGAAATCATCGCGGTTCGACGCATTTCCTGCGAGCGCGAGGATATCAAGGAGTGCTGATTTGCCGTGACCCTTGTTCCCCACGATCGCTGTGAACCCAGGATTGAGCGTGAGTGAATAGTCGAAAGTCGGGAGATCAACTACGGAATCGTCGCTAGACATCGAGATCGATCGAATGTACCGCGAGGGGTCATCGTCGACGGACTTTAGTAGCGGGGGTACGGTTCCAACGAATACTCGTGAGTCAAACTCTTGAAGTGCATGCTGCAGTCCTACGAAGCTCGGTTCAGCGTTGATCCAAGTCTGTGACGATCCCAACCGGCGGTTCTTCTTCTCAGAAGTACTGAAGCAGTGGGCATCGCTTGCATCGATCACCCGGTGTTGAACCTGGTTGAGCTTCTGCTTTGCGACATGTTCGAACCATTTTTCTGGCTCTGGAACAGACGTAAACACGAAGTCTGAACCGTTTACGATTGAACGCTTCACGGGCGTCGCCGACCCGCCCCACGGGATTGAAAACCACTCCCTGTAACCGAGTCCGATCAAGTACTTCCCGCGGAGCGCGCCATTAGCGAGCACTCCCTTAACCTCGGCTATCGGAACGGTAAGCGAATCGAACCCAAGCTCAAGATCAGACTTGTTGCTCAGACTTCCGCGCTGATGTTCCGGGGTGGTTGCCCTGATCGATTCGCCGAATTTTCTTAAGTTAGTCTTGCTTAGACTTTGGTGGAATTCATGCCCATCATCCAAGGTGGATCGAATCTTGAGTTGCGAGATAAATTCACTTTCAATCATCTCGGGTGGTACGTCTTCCGAGAACAGGACGTGGTAATTTATCTCTTTGAACTTGCTCCCCGAAACCGTAGGCTCTCTCAGTTCGATCACCGGGAGGAGAGTCTTAATGTTGGGCAGTTGACCTTGCTTGTGTGCTTCACGAACCCGTGCGTAGCCGTCGACGAACCAGTAGTCATTGATGCCGACTACTGCGAAATCCGTAGGCAGCGCAGCCAGATCAGCCAGGAATTTTTCCCACGTCTTGTCGTTGTCGCCGCCATAATCTTGAACAATCGAGGCGGGAGTGTGGACGTGAAGATCCCAGCGAGACCAGGTTGATCCGACGGTCGAGATTGTTGGTCGAGAGAACATGTTCGTACTCAACCAAAGAAGTCGATGCCTGGGAAGTAAATGGTGCCCTCGAAAGGATTCGAACCTTCGACCTTCCGCTCCGGAGGCGGACGCTCTATCCACTGAGCTACGAGGGCCTGTTCCGCAACCGGTGTCAGCGGAACGTGTTCAACCCTAGCATCCGCGCGGGGCTGGTCCGCACAG
>JALAHE010000313.1 GCA_022712075.1 Galactobacter sp. | reverse complement strand
GTGACTCATGCCCTTCACTCTAGTGGGTGGGCGTGCGGGGGCAGGGAGGCTGAAGCGCACGACGACGACGCGGCCGTCGCCCGGGTGCCCGGGCTCGCTCGCCCGCCGCGGCGCGGCGTATGTCACCCCGGGCCGCCGAGGGCGGCCCACATCTGGGAGGATAGGCGGGTGAATCCCGCACCCGCAGCGAACTCGTCCCTGCCCGCAGCCCTGCCCGCCGTGGCGATCGAGCTGGGGGAGCGTTTCGCGCAGCGCGGATACGAGCTGAGCCTCGTGGGTGGGCCGGTGCGAGACCTCTTCCTGGGCCGGGAGGCCCCGGACCTTGACTTCACCTCCAACGCCAACCCGGACCAGATCCTCGACGTCATCGACGGCTGGGCCGAGGCCACGTGGGACGTCGGGCGCGAATTCGGCACCATTGCGATGCGCCGCGGCGACGATCAGATCGAGATCACGACGTACCGCGCCGACGTCTACGACGAGGACTCCCGCAAGCCGCACGTTCGTTTCGGCACGCGCCTGGAAGACGACCTGGCGCGCCGCGATTTCACGGTGAACTCCATGGCGATCCGGCTGCCGGGCGGGGAGCTCGTGGACCCCTTCGACGGGCGAGGCGACCTTGCGCTCGGACTGTTGCGCACGCCGTCGGGCCCCGAGATCTCCTTCTCCGATGACCCGCTGCGCATGATGCGCGGCGCCCGTTTTGTCTCCCAGCTCGGCTTCGATGTGGCGGCCCCGGAGCTCGCCGCCATGGAGTCGATGGCCTCGCGCCTCGAGATCGTCTCGGCGGAGCGCGTGCGCGACGAGCTCTCCAAGCTGCTGCTTGGCGCCCACCCCGACCGTGGCATCGACGTCATGGTCTCCACGGGCCTGGCCGAGCTGGTGCTCCCCGAGGTGGCGGCGCTGCGCCTGGAGAAGGACGAGCACCACCGCCACAAGGACGTCTACGAGCACTCCCTGACCGTGCTGCGCCAGGCGGCCGAGCGCGAGGGCGGCCCGGAGGATCCGGTGCCCGGCCCCGACCTCGTGCTGCGCCTCGCGGCGCTCATGCACGACATCGGCAAGCCGGACACGCGCCGCTTCGAGTCGGGCGGCGCGGTCTCCTTCCGCCACCACGACGTGGTGGGGGCCAAGCTGGCCCGCAAGCGCCTGAAGGCCCTGCGCTTCGACAACGACACGGTGAAGGCCGTGGCGCGGCTCGTGGAGCTGCACATGCGCTTCTACGGCTACGCGGACGCCGGTTGGTCGGACTCCGCCGTGCGCCGCTACGTCACCGACGCCGGCCCGTTGCTGCACCGCCTGCACCTGCTCACGCGCTCCGACGTGACGACGCGCAATCGCCGCAAGGCCGAGCGCCTCGAGTTTGCCTACGACGACCTCGAGGCGCGCGTCGAGGAGCTGGCAGCCCAGGAAGAACTGGACGCCATCCGCCCCGATCTGGACGGCGGCGCCATCATGGCGGCGCTGGGGATCAAGCCGGGCCCGCTCGTGGGCCGCGCCTACTCCTTCCTGCTGGAGCGCCGCCTGGACCGCGGCCCCGCGAGCGAGGAACAGGCGCTCGCCGAGCTGCGCGAGTGGTGGGCCCAGCAGCCCGAGAGCGCCGAGGCCTAGAGCGCGGGCGGAACGCCCGTCGCGGCGTTCACCGCAAAGTCATGCAAGAAAAACCCGCCCCCGGCTTTTGCTGGGGGCGGTCTTGCTGTTACCGTGGAACTCGTGATCGGGAGTTCCCAATGGGAAACGCGGTCGCAGGCCAACTACACACTTCGCCGTAGACCCTGACAAGGTCGCTCGCGGCCCGAACCCAGCCATAAGGAGGTGGGACAAGATGATGAATCTCAAGAACGGCTTCTATGCCGGAGCCCTTCGTGGAATCAATCCGTCCGTGCGCGATCGCGCCGGGATTGCCACCGTCACCTCCCCCACCTCGGTCCTGGGTTCGCTCTGATCAGCATCACCTGATCTAGCGCCGCAGGCGCACCACCGGTAGAGACCGGATCCGAGGCGGGATGAATTCCTACAACTTCAGCCTCATCGACAGGATTCATCGGTCATGGCCCGCACCACCACTCTCACCGCACCCACCCCCAGCGCTCACCGCACCGAGCTGATCTTTGCCGGCCCCGCCGTGCTCAGGCAGCCGCAGGATGCGCTCGTCCGCCTGCCCAAGAAGGGAGGTGAAACGCGATGAAGCACCGCCAGAATGCCCGCAGCTGGTTCAAGACCGGCACCCCGTGGCATCCAGCCCCCGAGGTTCCCGGCACCGAGCGCGCCGAGAGGCTGCGCCTTGAAATGGAGACGCAGCTATGGACCGTTCGCTCGTTCCGCTGACGGACGCCCGTCAGCGGGTCCAGAACAACGCGAAGGCCGCGCAGGCCAAGAAGCCTGCGCGGCCTTCGCGCGTCCGGGGTCAGCCCCGGCGCGGGATCAGCGCTCGATCTCGCCGCGGATGAAGGCCTCGACCTTCTCCTTCGCGATGTCATCGTTGTACTGCTCCGGCGGGGACTTCATGAAGTACGAGCTCGCCGAGAGGATGGGGCCGCCGATGCCGCGATCGAGGGCGATCTTGGCGGCGCGCACCGCGTCGATGATGACGCCGGCGGAGTTCGGGGAGTCCCAGACCTCCAGCTTGTACTCGAGCGAGACGGGGGCGTCGCCGAAGTTGCGGCCCTCGAGGCGCACGAAGGCCCACTTGCGATCGTCGAGCCAGGCCACGTAGTCCGAGGGACCGATGTGGACGTCGTCCTCGGCCAGCTCGGCGGAGGTGTTGGACGTGACGGCCTGCGTCTTGGAGATCTTCTTGGACTCGAGGCGCTCGCGCTCGAGCATGTTCTTGAAGTCCATGTTGCCGCCGACGTTGAGCTGGTACGTGCGATCCAGCGTCACGCCGCGATCCTCGAACAGCTTCGCCATGACGCGGTGCGTGATGGTGGCACCGATCTGCGACTTGATGTCATCGCCCACGATCGGCACGCCGGCCTCGGTGAACTTGTCGGCCCACTCCTTGGTGCCGGCGATGAAGACGGGGAGGGCGTTCACGAACGCGACGTGCGCGTCGATGGCGCACTGCGCGTAGAACTTGTCCGCCTCCTCGGAACCGACCGGGAGGTAGGAGACCAGGACGTCGACCTTGGCGTCCTTGAGCGCCTGCACCACGTCCACGGGAGCCTCGGTGGACTCCTCGATGGTCTGGCGGTAGTACTTGCCCAGGCCGTCCAGGGTCACGCCGCGCTGCACCGTGACACCCGTGGTGGGCACGTCGGCGAGCTTGATGGTGTTGTTCTCGGAGGCGTTGATGGCCTCGGAGAGGTCAAGCCCCACCTTCTTGGCGTCCACATCAAACGCGGCCACGAACTGGACGTCGTTGACGTGGTAGTCGCCAAACTGAACATGCATCAGTCCGGGAACGGTGGTGTTCGGGTCGGCGTCGCGGTAGTACTCGACGCCCTGCACCAGCGAGGACGCGCAGTTGCCCACGCCGACGATGGCGACCCGGAGAGGATGATCCGACACGAAATCGTCTCCTTGGAATGTCTTGATTCGATCGACGCGCGCCGTGCTTCGACCGTCGTGGTCAAGGCAGGCGCGCGCACAGTTGGAATCCAGTCTAGTCCAGGGAGGCTGTGAGCCGCCGTGACGGGCGCCCATGCGTCGGGGCCGCCTCAGCCGGTGACCTGGCGCAGCAGCTGCGAGGCGCGCAGCACGGGCTGGGGGAGCCGCGTGCGCAGCCTGGCCCGCCAGGCGCGGGACCTGGCCCGCGCCACCACGGCGGGGTCCTGGCTCAGCTCCCCGCGGCGGGCCCGCTCTGCCAGCTCCGCGAGCGCCTCCGCCGCGTCCGGCCAGGCGCGCCCCGGTGCAGCGGAGGCGTGGAAGTAGTTGCGTTCGGCCCACCCGGGCTCCAGCGTCGGCAGGCGCAGAGCGCGCACCTCGGGCAGCGTCGTCAGCAGGCCGGAGCCCGTAAAGAGCGAGTTCAAGCGCCGCTCGGAGACGCCGAAGTCGCTCAGGATCGCCACGGGGAGGCCTCGGTCGATGGCCTCGATCGCCGCCGTCGACGAGACCGTCACGAGCGCCGTGCCCGGCGTCAGCAGCGGCGCGAGCGGCCCGGCCTCCCAGGCGAGCTCGTTGCCGCGCACCAGGCCCTCGTCGACCAGTTCGTCCCAGAGGGCGTCGTAGGGGTAGGCCTCGCGGTGGGTCTGCGGTTCGCCGCGGCGCGCGCGCAGCTTGATGACCACGTCCACCCCGGCGCGCTCGCGCGCGCAGGCCGCGAGTTCCAGGAGCACGCGCCGGCGCTCCTCGCGCTCGAAGGGCATCTTGGCCTGGGCGGCGAAGACGAGGCGCGTCACGGGCGCCTCGCTGGGGGCGGGCGGGGCGTGGT
>JALAHE010000312.1 GCA_022712075.1 Galactobacter sp. | reverse complement strand
GCTCCCCCCCCCCCCCGCCCCCCGCCCCGGGGCCCCCCCCGGCGGCCGGCCCCGGGGGGCCCCCCCCGGCGGCCCGGCCCGCGTGGCGCCCTGGCGGGCACCCGCCGCGTCGTCGGGGGCCGCCGGTACTGTGTCGCCTATGGCTAGCAAGACCTCGCGCGCGCCCAAGGGGCCAAGCTTCCGCTGCTCGGAGTGCGGCTGGACCGCCGCGAAGTGGGTGGGCCGCTGCGGCGAGTGCCAGGCGTGGGGAACGTTGGAGGAGACGGGCGTCGTCGCCTCCGCCCGGACCACCGCCGCCGCCACCGTTGCCTCCCCCGCCCTGCCCATCACCGAGGTGGACGCGACCCAGGCCGCGTACCGCTCCACGGGCGTGGGCGAACTGGACCGCGTGCTCGGCGGCGGCCTGGTGCCGGGCGCCGTGGTGCTGCTGGCCGGCGAACCGGGCGTCGGCAAGTCCACCCTGCTGCTCGACGTCGCGGCCCGCGCCGCGCGAGAGGGCATGCGGGTTCTCTACGTCACGGGCGAGGAATCGGCGGCCCAGGTGAAACTGCGCGCCGAGCGCATCGGCGCGCTCGCCCCCACGCTCTTCCTCGCCGCAGAGAACGACCTCTCCATGGCCCTGGGCCAGGTGGACGCGACGCAGCCAGAGCTGCTCATCGTGGACTCCGTGCAGACGCTCTCCTCCGCCGAGGTGGACGGCACGGCCGGCGGCGTCTCGCAGGTCCGCGAGGTCGCCGCGACCCTCATCAACACCGCCAAGGCGCGCAACATCGCCACGCTCCTCGTGGGCCACGTGACCAAGGACGGCTCGGTCGCCGGTCCGCGGCTCCTGGAGCACCTCGTGGACGTGGTCTGCCAGTTCGACGGCGACCGCCACTCGCGCCTGCGCCTGCTGCGCGCCATCAAGAACCGCTACGGCCCCACGGACGAGGTGGGCTGCTTCGACCTCACGGAGGACGGCATCGAGGGGCTCGCCGATCCCTCGGGCCTCTTCGTCACGCGCACCAAGGACCCGGTTCCCGGCACGTGCGTCACCGTGACGGTGGAGGGCCGCCGCCCGCTCGTGGCCGAGGTGCAGGCGCTCCTCGACGAGGCGGCCGGCGGGCAGCCGCGCCGCGCCACCTCCGGCCTCGACGCCTCCCGCACCGCCATGGTGCTCGCCGTCCTCTCCTCCCGTGCGGGGCTGAACCTCTCGCGCCAGGACACCTACGTCGCCACGGTGGGCGGCGTGAAGCTCAGCGAGCCGGCCGTGGACCTCGCCACCGCCCTGGCCATCGCGAGCGCCCAACTGAACCGTCCCATCTCCACGGGCATCGTCGCCTTCGGCGAGGTCGGTCTGGCGGGCGAGGTCCGCCGCGTCCAGGACATCAACCGGCGCATCACGGAGGCCGAGCGCCTGGGCTTCCGCGGCGCCGTCGTCCCCGCCTCCCCTCAAGGCCCGGGGAAGGTCCCGAACGGCTTCCGGGTCAAGGAGGTCTCCACGCTCCTGGAGGCCCTCGAGGCCGTGTTCCCGCCGGACGCGCCGGACGGCGGGCGGCGCTACGGCGCGCCCCGCCCCCAACAGCACCCGGCGGGTGCCGGCGAGCGCGCGCCGGGCGGCGCCCCCTGGCGCGAGAAGGGCTCGCCCGAGCCGCTGCCCTTCCGCACGCCGCGCAACGACTAGCTGGCGCGCCCGCTCCCGCACGTAGGATTGGGCTCGAAACCACCGATGCGGGGACAGCCCGGGGGAAGAAGGCAGACCATGGCACGCACTCCTGAGGAGACGCTGCGCCAAACGCTCGCCAGGGTCGCCCCCGGCACGGCCCTCCGCGACGGCCTCGAGCGCATCCTGCGCGGCCGCACCGGCGCCCTCATCGTGCTGGGGCAGGATCGCCTCGTCGAGTCCCTCTGCACGGGCGGCTTCGACATCGGCATCGAGTTCTCCCCCACGCGCCTGCGCGAGCTGGCCAAGATGGACGGCGCCATCACCCTGGACAAGGACGTCAGCGTCATCCACAAGGCCGGCGTGCAGCTGGTCCCGGACGCCTCGATCCCCACCTCGGAATCCGGCACGCGCCACCGCACGGCCGAGCGCGTCGCGGTGCAGACCGGCCACCCAGTCATCACCGTGTCCGCTTCCATGCAGATCATCGCGATCTACGTGGGAGGCATCCGCCATCAGCTCGAGGGCTCCGAGTCCATCCTGGCCCGCGCCATGCAGGCCCTGGCCACGCTCGAGCGCTACCGCTCTCGACTCGATCAGGTCACCGCGGCGCTCTCCACGCAGGAGATCGAGGACACCACGACGGTGCGCGACGTCGCGCTGGTCCTGCAGCGCCTCGAGATGGTGCGGCGGATCAGCGAGGAGATCTCGCAGTACGTCCTGGAGCTCGGCACCGACGGCCGGCTCATCGCCCTGCAGCTCGAGGAGCTCGCGGCCTCTGCCGGGCCGGGCGCCGAGGTGGTCCTGCGCGACTACTCCGCCGCGGCCCAGGAGGCGGGCCTGTCCAAGGCCCCCATCGACGTGGAGGCGGCGGCGGCCGGGCTGCCGCTGCTCTCCGGCACCGAGATCGTGGATCTGGGCACCGTGGCCGGCCTGCTCGGCTTCCCCGGCGGACCGGACGCCCTTGAAAAGCACGTGCAGCCGCGCGGCTACCGGCTCCTGACCCGGCTCTCCTCGCTGCCGCGCGCCGTGGCCGAGCGCGTCGTCGACCAGTTCGGCGGGCTGCAGCAGCTCATGGCCGCGAGCATCGAGGACCTGCGCGCCGTGGAGGGCATCGGCGATCTGCGCGCCAAGAGCGTGCGCGAGGGCCTCGGCCGCTTCGCCGAAGACTCGCTCCTGGAGCGCTACCGCTGACGCGTCCTCAGCGCGCGGCGCCCAGCCGCGCGTACTCGGCGTCGATCACGGCAGCGAGGCGCTCCCGCAACGCCGCCGCCCGCAGCTTGCCCGTGGGCGTGACCAGCTCCGGGTCGTCGTCGATGCCGCCGCGCAGCACCAACAGCGAACGCACCCGCTCGGGCTGCGCCACCTCGGCGCCGAGGCGCTCGCTCAGTTCCCGCACGGCCGTCGGGGCGGCCCCCAGCGGCTCGAACGCGGCGCCGGCGCCCGGGGCGGAGAGCAGCACCACGCCAAGCAGGAACGGGCGGTCCTCCCCCACCGCCAGGGCGTGCTCCACCTCTTGGTGTTCCTCCATCCCCTCCTGCCAGCGCGCGGGCGAGACCGTCTTCCCATAGGCCGTGGTGATGAGCTCCTTCTTGCGCCCGGTGATCACGAGCTGGCCGTCCTCGATCCGCCCCAGGTCCCCCGTCGCGAAGAAGCCCTCCTCATCGGTGGCGCTCGCGGCGCTCGCTGGATCCAGGCCGTAGCCGGCGCAGACGCCGGGGCCCTTCACGAGGACCTCGCCGTCCTCCGCGATCCGGATCGTGGTGCCGGGCACGGGCGGCCCCACGGCCCCGGCCCGGAGCGCGCCCCAGCGCTGCCCGGCGGCGGGGGCCGTGGTCTCGGTCAGCCCATAGCCCTGAATGACGGGCAGACCCGCCCCTTGGAAGAACAGCCCGAGCTCCGCAGGCAGGGCCGCGGCGCCGGAGAGCAGGACCTGCACGCGCCCGCCGAAGAGCCGGCGCATGAGGGCGTAGATGGTGCGGTCGGCGAGGGCCGTTCCGGCCCTGTTGAGGACGCCGCCCGACGGCGCGGGGCGGCTTCCGGCCCCACTCGCGGCCTGCTCCCGGAGAGCGCGCGAGACCGCCAGGCGCTCGGCCGAGCGCATGACGGGGCCAAGCTTGGCCCGCGCGGCGAGCCCGCGCATCCGCTCCCGCACCTTGTCGAGGACGCGCGGGACCACCACGAGAAACGTGGGCTTGGCCAGTTTGAGCACCGGGAGCACGCGCGAGGGGTCGTCGAGGTGCGTGATGGCCATGCCGGCGTGCACGCACACGAGCTGCAGGCCGCGAGCCAGGATGTGCGCGAGGGGCAGCAGGATCACCGTGCTCGCCCCCTCGTGCAGGAAGCGTGCGTACTCCTGCCCGATGCTCTGGGCGATGCCCGTGAGATTGGCGTGGGTGATGAGCACTGGACGGGGTTCGCCCGTGGTGCCGGAGGTCATGACCACCGTGGCGGCGTCGGCGGAGGAGACCGCCTCCCAGCGGGTCCGGAGCTCGGCGCGCTGCTGCTCGCTCGCCGCCGGCGCCGCGGCGAGCGCTGAGAGGTCCACCCAGGGCACTCCGGCGGGGACGCCGTCCGCCACCGCTTCGTCGTCCGCCTCGGTGAGCACCGCCGCCGCGCCCACCGTCTCGATGGCCTCGCGCAGCCGGGTCGCCGGCGATCCGGGGTACAGCGGCACCACTACGGCGCCGGCGTACCAGCACGCGAAATCGGCGATGGCCCAGGCGAAGCTCGTGCGTCCCATGATCAGGACGCGGTCGCCAGGCCCCACCCCGCGCTCCATCAGTGCCGCCGCGGCCGCCTCGGCCCGGGAGGCGAACTCCTCCGTGGTGACGTCACGCAGGGAGGAGGGAGCGCCGTCGGGCCCCTCCTCGATGACGCGGAAGGCGACGTGCCGCGGCGCCGCCGCCCGGCGGGCCTCGAGCATGCGCGCCGTGGTGCCCAGTGCCTCGTCCAACGCGGCGGGTGGGCTGCTCAGCTCGGTCTGGAGGCTCACGCCGCGGTCTCCTTGCTGGCCGCCCAGGGGCCCTTGCGCCCCACCCACGGGAGCAGGATCGGGGTGGACTGAACGTACGCGCGGTAGGCGGGTTCGCCGCCCCACCGCGCTTCGGCGCGCTTCTCCAGGAGGGGCACGCCGCTCACCTTCGTCAGCAGCAGGATCACGAAGAGCGGGGACACGAGCAGGACCCACGCGGCGCCGTGCAGGCTCGGCACGGCCGCGACCGCCACGCCGATCCACAGCACGATCTCGCCGAAGTAGTTGGGGTGACGCGAGAGCGACCACAGGCCGCTCGTGATGAAGCGGCCGCGGTTCCCCTCGCGGGCGGCGAAGGCCCGCTTCTGAGCGTCCGCGGCGGCCTCGACGCCGAGACCCACCACCCAGATCAGGGCGCCGATCACGAGCCACGCGTCGATCCCGCGGCCCGAGGGATCGCTGAGCACAGCCCACGCCGTCCCGGCCGTGGCGGTGATCCACAGGCCCTGAAGCGTCCACGTCTGCAGGAGTCGCACGGGGTCCTGCTTGATGTCGTCGAAGCGGCCGTCGCCGCCGGAGCGCAGCACGCGCGTGAACAGGAAGAGCGCCAGCCGGGCGGACCACAGGGCAACCATGGCACCGACGACCCACGCCGCGGCGCCGCGGCCCGGGTTGGCCAGCAGGAGGAAGGCCGTGATGGCGAGGTAGCTGATCCCGCCCGTGAGGTCGTAGAAGCGCTCGGTCTTGGCGAGCCAGGAGGGAACAAAGGCGAGCCACTGGAGGAGGTAGGCGGCGGCCACGGCCAGCGCAAAGAGGGAGAGCGGGCCCGCCGCGGCGGACCCGACGCTTCCGGCCCAAGCGAGGGCCGCGCCCAGCAGAACGGCAACGCCGATGACTACCCAGGACCTGGACGAAGACTGCATGGGAGGGATCCTTGCCGCGGCTGCGCCGCCTCGCTGGGCCGCACGGGGGTGCGGGTTCACCAAGACTATGCGAGGGGTCCCGCGCGCGATACCCCCGGCGACGCCGGGCGTCCCACCCGGGAGTCATGGATTTCTTGGGCGGCTCGGCGGCCTCGGCGGTCTCGGGGGGGCCGGGCGGCTCAGTTGAGCCGGAACTGCACCTTCTCCGAGGTGGTCTTCCCGAGCTTCACCTGGAGGTTGTAGGTGCCGGGCCGCGGCTCGGCGGCGACGGGCGTGCAGCCCGCCTGCGTGCGGTTGCGCTGCCACGTGAAGTTGGCCTGCTCCGTCTTGCCCGGCTGCAGTTCCACTTCGTAGTCCTGCGCGTCCTTCTGGCAGTCCTTCGTGGAGAAGATGCGGTCGGAACCGGAGGTCACGATGAACTCCTGCACCGACGTGCCCACGTTTGCCTTGCACGCCACCTTGAGGGTGTTGGTCAGCTCCAGCTGCAGGACCGGCTTCTCCTTGGCCGTGTAGCTGGCTTTGTCCGTCGAGGCCTTGATTCGCACGGCGGCTGCGGGGCACGAGCCGTCGGGGTTGGCCCCGGCCGGCGTGCCGCTCGGGGAGCTGGCCTCGTCCGAGGGCGTGGTTGAGCCCTGCGTGGGCTGGGCGCTCTGACTCTGGCTGGCCTCGGGCTTTCCACCGATCGCCGAGGCGAGCGCGCCGATGCCGGCCACGATGCCCCAGATGACGAGGCCGAGGATCACCAGGGCCGCGACGCCCACCACGATGCGGCGGCGGCGGTACACGGCAGCGGAGGGGCGCTGCGGACCGGGGGCGGAGGTCATGTGGCCCATGATAGGTCGTTCGCGGCGGCCCCCGGCCCGGCGCGCCGGGGAATCCGGGCGCCTGCGGCCCCGCGCGACGCCTAGGATCGATGGGTCCCCTCAACGAGAAGACGGAGCACCGTGTCACCTCAGGCCAGCGCCCTGCGCCGCAGCATCATCTCCTGGTTTGAGGAGAACGGCCGCGACCTGCCGTGGCGGCGCCCCGAGTGCAGCCCATGGGGCGTGCTCGTCTCCGAGGTCATGCTGCAGCAGACCCCCGTGGTGCGGGTCCTGCCCGTGTGGGAGAGCTGGATGGAACGCTGGCCCACGCCGGAGGACCTGGCCGCCGAGCCCGCCGGGGAGGCCGTCCGCGCCTGGGAAAAGCTCGGCTACCCGCGCCGCGCCCTGCGCCTGCACGCCTGCGCCCGCGAGCTCGTAGAGGTGCACGGCGGCGAGGTCCCGGCCGACCTCGACGAGCTCTTGGCCCTGCCCGGCGTGGGCGAGTACACGGCGGCCGCCGTGGCGAGCTTCGCCTTCGGTATCCCCGCCGCCGTGGTCGACACCAATGTGCGCCGCGTCGAGGCGCGCGCGTGGACGGGCAACGCCCTCCCCGAGCCCTCGTACACGCGCGCCGAGGCCCGCCTGGCCCACGAGCTCATGCCGGACACCGCCACCCCGGAGGGCGTCGCGGAGGCCAACGCCTGGAACGCCGCCTCGATGGAGCTGGGCGCGCTGATCTGCACGGCGCGCTCCCCGCGCTGCGACGAATGCCCGGTGAAGGCCGGCTGCGCCTGGATCGCGGCCGGGCGCCCCGCCCCGCACTACACGCCCAAGGGCCAGGCCTGGGAGGGTACGGATCGCCAGGTCCGCGGCGCCATGATGGCCGTGCTGCGCGCCGCCGACGGCGCGGTCCCCGCCGCCGCCCTGCGCACGCCGGGGGACCCGGCCGAGGCCGGCTCGGCTCCGCAGGACGCGGGTCTTGAGCCCGACGCCATGCCGGCCCTGCGCGCGCTGCGTCGCCTCGCCGCGGGGGCCGAGCAACGCGAGCGCTGCCTCGCGGGACTGCTCGCCGATGGCCTGGCCGTCGCCGACGGCGAGGGCGTGGCGCTGCCCGCCTGAGCCGCGCCCGCGCCTCGGCGCACGGCACCCAGCCACGCGCCGTCGTGCGCTTGCAAACCCAGCCTGAGATCAAGAAATCGACGCGAGATCGCCTCTCAGACGATCTCGCGTCGATTTCTTGATTCTTTTCGCGTTGGCGCGCCTCCCGCCTGAGCCGCGCCCGCGCACCCTTGCCGCGCCACCGCCCAACGGGAAGACTGCCGGGCATGACCCGCTTCGCCGTGGACGCGCCGACCGCCCTCCTGCTGCTGGAGGAGGGCCTGAGCGCGCCGGAGGGGCATCAGCTCGTGGGCACGGCGGCGCTGCGCTCCGACGTCTCGCGCCTACTTTTCGGCCGCTCGCTCTCGGGGCGCCTCACGCCGGGTCAGGCGCAGGCGCTGCTGGAGGCGCTCGCCTCGCTCAAGCTGCGCCTCCTGGGCGACCGCGTTTCGCGCGCCACCTCCTGGCGCCTCGCCGAGACCCTCGGCTGGCACGACCCCACCGACGCCGAGATCCTCGCCGTGGCCAGGCTCCAGGCCGACACCCTCGTGACGGCTTCCGCGCGCCTGATCCAGGCCGCTGGCGAGCTCGACCCGCCGCTGCCCGTCACGCCCCCAGAGAAGCTGCTGGCCCTGTTTTCCGCCTAGATAGCCCTAGGCCGCGGGCAGCGTCTGGGTGGGGCAGAACGAGATCACGCGGGTGATGGCGTCCTTCTCGCCCTGCGTCATCCACAGCCCGTACTTGAGCTTCACGGCCGCCTGCCGCGCCACGTACGCGCAGCGGTAGCTCTTCTTGGGCGGCAGCCACGTGGCGGCGTCGCCGTCCGACTTGCGCGAGTTGCTCGGCCCGTCCACGGCCAGGAGGTTGAGCGGATCGTTGGCCAGCTGCTCGCGCTGGGCCTGCGAGAGCTTCTGGGCGCCCTTCTGCCACGCATCGGAGAGCGCCACGACGTGGTCGATCTGCACGGCCTGGCTCGTCCCCTGGCCGCGCACGAAGTGGATCGTCGTGCCCGTGTAGGGCTCGGCCAGGGCGCCGGAGAGCACCACGCACTCGCGCGTCCCCGGCTTGAACGTCACGGCCGTGAGGTCGCGGGCCAGGATGTCGTTGCGGGTGTCGCAGCCGTTGCGGTCAACGTCCTTCCACGCCGCGCCGAACACCTCGGTCCGCACATAGCCCGTCTTGGGGGCGCGGCCCTTCGTGGGGATCCGCTTCAGCGCGGCGGCCACGGGGGGCCGCCCGTCGACGCTGGCCGGGGCGCTCACGCTCGGCACGGTGGAGGCGCTCGACGGCGCGGGCTTGGCTTGCGTGCTCGACGGCGCGGGGCTGGGCTTGGCGCTCGGCTTCCCGCCCGGCGCGGTCGTCGCGGGCGGGGAGCCCGTGGCACCGTCGGCGCCGAGCGGCTGGGTCCCGAGCGCCGAGCAGGAGCTCAGACCGTGGGCTGAAAGTAAAATAAGGGGCAGGAGGGCACGGCGGGGGTAGCGGG
>JALAHE010000311.1 GCA_022712075.1 Galactobacter sp. | reverse complement strand
GCGGACGTGGCGGGGGCCGCCGAGCCGCTGGAGCTGGGGGTGGTACCGGAGCCGGAGCCACCGAACGCAGACAGCGCCAGGCCCGTCCCGGCGGCCAGGGCGCCGAAGCCGGCGAGCTGGGACTTGTTCACCATGGGGGTTGCCTTTCTGGGCAGTGGATGCGGGGCCGCTGTACCCCCGTACCGCGGGGCATCCTCACCGGCTCCATTGCAAACGCTTTCAGTGATGGTCCCGGCGAGTGTTGCACAACTTTGCCCGTGACCTCAACCACATCTTCCCGAAATCCCTCAGAAACTTGAAAGCGCTTGCATGGAAACAATCTCCGTGACTAGGGTGGCGGCCATGACCGAGATCCACGCCGCCTCCGCCGCAGCAGACGTCGCAGCGCCCGCGAGCCACCGCACCCCGGCCGCGCCCACCGCACCCGGAAATCAGTGGTGGCGAAGCGCCGTGATCTACCAGATCTACCCGCGTTCCTTCCGCGACGCCAATGGCGACGGCATCGGTGACCTGCCGGGCATCATCGACGGGCTGCCAGCGCTGGCCCAGCTCGGCGTGGACGCCGTGTGGCTCTCGCCGTTCATGACGTCCCCGCAGCGCGACGCCGGCTACGACGTGGCCGACTACCGCGACGTCGACCCGATCTTCGGCACGCTCGCCGACTACGACCGGCTCGTGGAGGTGGCCCACGCGCTGGGACTGCGCGTCATCGTGGACCTCGTACCCAACCATTCCTCGAGCGACCACCCGTGGTTCCAGGCGGCCCTCGCCGCCGCGCCCGGCTCCCCGGAGCGCGCCCGCTACCTCTTCCGCGACGGCCGCGGCCCGGCCGGTGACGAACCGCCGAACAACTGGGAATCCGTCTTCGGCGGCGGCGCCTGGACCCGCGTGACGGAGGCCGACGGCACGCCCGGCCAGTGGTACCTGCACGTCTTCGACTCCACTCAGCCGGACTTCGACTGGACCAACCCCGAGGTGCGCGCCGAGTTCGAGGACATCCTGCGCTTCTGGCTGGACCGCGGCACCGACGGCTTCCGCGTCGACGTGGCCCACGGCATGATCAAGGAGGAGGGCCTGCCCGACTTCGTCCCTAACCCCTCCGAGGGGTCCATGGGCGGCGGCGAGCAGGATCCGCCCTTCTTTGGCCAGGACGGCGTCCACGAGATCTACCGCGCGTGGCACCGGGTCCTCGAGGAGTACGACGGCGAGCGCGTCCTGTGCGCGGAGGCGTGGGTTTCGCCGCTCTCCCGCATGGCGCGGTGGGTCCGCCCCGACGAGATGCAGCAGGCCTTCAACTTCCCGTACTCCGGCACCGACTGGGACGCGGCGGCCCTGCGTTCCGTCATCGACGAATCCCTCGAGGCCTTCGGCGCCGTGGGCGCCCCGAGCACGTGGGTGCTCTCCAACCACGACCTCGTGCGCCACACCACGCGCCTCTCGCTCACGGCGGAGAACCCGCAGGGCGCGGGCCTTGGCCCGCGTTCCGTGGGCATCCCGGAACCCGACCAGGCGCTGGGACGCGCCCGGGCGGCGTCGGCCCTCATGCTCGCCCTGCCCGGCGGCGCCTACCTGTACCAGGGAGAGGAGCTCGGCCTGCCGGAGGTCACGGACCTGCCGGACGAGGCGCGCCAGGACCCCTCCTTCTTCCGCACCAACGGCGAGCGCTACGGACGCGACGGCTGCCGCGTGCCGCTGCCGTGGGAGGCCACTGGCGCGGCCTTTGGCTTCAACGACTCCGGTGCATCCTGGCTGCCGATGCCCGGCGACTGGGGCCGCTACGCCCGCTCGGCCCAGGCCGGGGTGGAGGGCTCGACGCTGGAGCTCTACCGCACGCTGCTCGGCCTGCGCCGCGAGCACGGCCTGGCCCACGCCGACCTCGTGTGGCACGAGGGCCAGGAGGCCGCCGTCCTCGCCTTCACGGTCGGCGCCGTGACCGTGGTGGCCAACACGGGCTCGAATCCGGTGAGCCTGCCCGGGTACGGTTCCCTCGTGGCCTCCTCCGATCCCTCCGTCTCCGACGGCGCCGAGCTCCTGCCGCCCGACGTCACCGTCTGGCTGACCGGGGCGGCGTGAGCGTCTCGCGCCCTCCCGCCGGGGTGGGCATCGAACAGGTGGCCGCCGAGGCCGGCGTCTCCACCGCCTCCGTCTCCCGCGCGCTCTCCGGGCGGGGCAACGTCTCCGAGCGGATGCGCCAGCGCGTCCTGGCCGCCGCCGACAAGCTCGGCTACGTGGTCTCCTCCACGGCCTCCTCCCTGGCCTCCGGGCGCACGCGTTCGATCGGCGTGCTCACCCCGCCGCTGGGCCGCTGGTACTTCTCCCAGCTCGTGGGCGCCGTGACGGACGAGCTGGCGCGCGCCGGCTACGACACCACGCTGTACTCCGTGACCGACGACGCCACCGAGCGCCGCGCGCTGTTCGGCACCGTGGTGCGCCGCCGCCGCGTCGACGCGCTCCTGAGCATCGCCGTGACGCTCGAGGCCGAGGAGCTCGAGTCCCTGCGCAGGCTGGGACTTCCGCTCCTGACCGTGGGCGGGCGCATGGAAGACCTCCCGGCGCTGGCCGCGGACGAGGTGGGGATGGCCCGGCTCGCCACCGAGCACCTGCTGGGGCTTGGCCACCGGCGCATCGCCTTCCTGGGCGGCACCGAGGAGTTCGACGTCGACTTCCACGTCCCCACCCAGCGCCGATCCGGCTGGGAGGAGGCCCTTCGCGGGGCAGGCGTGGAGCCCGAGCCGGCGCTCTTCGTTGACGCCGACTTCACCGTGCTCGGCGGGCGCGACGCGTGCCGGGCCCTGCTCGGCTCCGGCGAGGTGCCCACCGCGATCTTTGCCGCGAGCGATGAGATGGCGATCGGCGCATGGCTCGCGGCGCAGGAGCTCGGCTTCTCGGTGCCGCGGGACCTTTCGATCGTGGGGATCGACGGTCACCCCCTGGGCGAGGTCTACGGCCTCACCACCGTGACGCAGTTTGTGCCGGAGCTCGGGGCCGAGGCGGCCCGCGCCGTCGTGGGGCACCTCGAGGACGGGGCGGCTCTGGACACCGCTGCGCCCGCGCGGCACGCGCTTGTGGTGCGCACGTCAACGGCCCGGCCGGCGGCCTAGCGCCGGGGCGTACCCTGGACGCCATGTCACGCTGGGGGAGCGCCGTGCTGGGGGCCGGCGCCGCGATGGTCCTGGGGCTCAGCGCCTGCCTGCCCGTGGATTCACTGCCCGACGGCGCGGCGGGCGCCTCGAGCGCGCCGGTCACGCTTCCCGCCGCCAGCCCCAGCGCGAGCCCCGAGTGGCTGCCCGGCATGCCGCCGGCCGCCACGGGCATCGGTGGCACCGCCGCCCGCGGCGCCCAGGTCGCGCTTCCGCCCACCTCCGGCGTCTTCGACTATCAGCTCGGCGGGCCCTCCGCGACGGTCGGCTCGCCCGCGCGCAAGCCCACCGTGGTGGTGCGTGATGCGAGCGCCGCGCCCCTGGCCGGCGCCTACAGCGTTTGCTACGTGAACGGCTTCCAGACCCAGCCGGGTGACGCCACCTTCTGGAGGGCCAGGGCCCACCTGCTCGTGAAGGGGGCCAACGGCAGGCCGCTCGCGGACCCCGACTGGCCTGACGAGTACATCCTCAACCCCACCTCCGCGGCGCAGCGGGCCGAGATCCTGAGGATCGTCGGCCCCACCCTGAGCCGCTGCGCGCAACGTGGCTTCAAGGCGGTGGAGCTTGACAATCTCGACACGTTCACGCGCTTCAAGGGGGTGCCCAAGGCCGGGGCCCTCGAGCTCGCGAAGGCCTACGTCCGCCTCGCCCACGCCAAGGGGCTGGCCGTGGCGCAGAAGAACACCCCGGCCCTGGGCGCCGCTGGCAAGCGCAGCATCGGCTTCGACTTCGCGATCGCCGAGTCCTGCGCCGCCTACAGCGAGTGCGGCTCCTACCGGGCCGTGTACGGCGTCCACGTGCTGCAGATCGAGTACCCGAGCGAGCTCAAGGCCCAGCGGCGATCCTTCTCCCAGGCCTGCGCCGACCGCGACCGGTCCCCGCTCACGATCCTGCGCGACCGCCCGCTGGCCCCGGCCGGCCACCCCGGCCACCTGTACCGGAGTTGCTGACCCGGCCACGCGCCGTCGGGCACCCGGCCGCAGGACTCTCCCACGCGGCGTCGGGCCATGCCTGCGTTCGCGAGTGCCTTGTGCTCATTCCGTGCGCCCGCGAGTGCCGGGTGTCGCCCGAACGGCGGTTCGGGCGACACCCGGCCCACGCGAAAGGGCGCCAACGGCACGGGGCACTCGCGAACGTCGGCCGGGTCCCGAACCGACGGCCCGCCGCCCCGGGGGAGCGGCCTGCGGCCGGGGGCCGGACGGCCCGTGGGCGGGGCGGCAACGGCGGGAGAGGGGGCCGGGGGGGGCGGCCGGGGCCAGCGGGCGGGCGCGCGGGGG
>JALAHE010000310.1 GCA_022712075.1 Galactobacter sp. | reverse complement strand
CCGCAGACCTGCCCGTAGAGCGGGGAGCCGATCAGCCGGTAGAGCTTGAGGAAGCCGATGATCAGGTTTCGGGGGAGGTCGACGACGTGGCGCCACCACGGCGTGGGCGGCACCTGATCGGCGGGCACCAAAGGGGCCGGGCCGAGTTGGGCGATCACGTCCGCGACGGGAACGCTGCCGTCGGCCGGTGCGTGGGAGTGGTGGTGGCTCACGGCGCGTCGCCCTGGCGCGGGGGCGTGGCCCGGCCGGCGGGGCGCTTCAGGCCCTTGTTCAGGTCCTTGACGAGGTGTTCCCAGTCGGCGTCGGCGGCGGCGGGCAGGGCCCTGACCACCACATCGGCGCCGCTGAAGCCCGCTTTGAGCTCGAGCCACGCGGCCTCACGCAAGCGTCGCTTGACGAGGTTCCTGACCACGGCGTTGCCCACCTTCTTGGAGACGACAAAGCCGAACCTGGCCGGCCCGGCTTCTTCAGAAGAATGAACGACCGTAGAGACGACGAAGTTCCGGCACCCGAAACGGGTGCCGGAACGCACTGTTGTCTTCAGCTCGCGCCCGTCGCACAGACGGTGCATGCGGGGCAGCAAAGTGACCTTCGTCGTCGCGGAAGGGTCTCCCTTAGAGAGGAAGCCCGCTCCCGTGAATCAGGCCGAGAGGGCCTTGCGGCCCTTGCTGCGGCGGCTGGCCAGGATGGCGCGGCCCGCACGCGTACGCATACGCAGACGGAAGCCGTGCTTCTTGGCGCGGCGGCGGTTGTTCGGCTGGAAAGTCCGCTTGCTCACGGTGCTCACTCCATGTCGTCGTTCTCAGGCATCGCCCGCCGCGACAGAAAGAGGAAGAACGGGATGGATGCATCGGTCAAACTTGAGGTCCCCCCGTCCTCCTCGGCGAGGAAGTCGGCGACTCTGGGGTGCGCAAGGCACCCAGCGTCACAATGAGGGACTTGTTAACGGTAGATGAGTGCACGGGCACGGGTCAAACTGCCGTGGCGCATCACACACGGCTCACGCCGCAGGGCGGCGGTTCCACACAGGTCGGGAGCTATCCACCGCCTGTTCACATCCATTATCCACAATCTGGGGAGAAGGATGGGGATATCCGGCGCTGACGGGTGAGTTTTTCCCCATATGAGTGGCCCAGCCTGTGCATAACCCGTGGATGGACAGGTACCGTGGAGACTCGCGCCGGATGTTCCGCCGCGGAGCGCGGGAGATTTCTCCCGGGGAAGAGGCACTTGAGCGTGAGCAGCGATGAATCCAACAGCGTCGGCAGCGCCTGGCGTCAGGTCGTCCGCACGCTGGAACAGGACGATCGCGTCTCCCCGCGCCAGCGCGGATTCATCGACCTCGCCCAGCCGCTCGGCCTCATGGAATCGACGCTTCTCCTCGCCGTTCCCAGCGAGCTCGCGCGCGAGGTGCTGCAGAACCAGCTGAAGTCGCCGCTGGATGACGCCCTGCGTTCGGTCTTTGGCCACGACATCCTCTGCGCCTTCACGATCGACACCGATCTGGCTCAGGAACCCGAGCCCAACACTCCGCCCACCCGCGTGGAACGCGCCGAGGGCCAGCCGGGCGTCGACCCGCAGGAGTCCGGGGAACGCATTCATCACCCTGTCCCCCACGCGCGGGCCCAGGGCATGGCACCCCAGCCTGCCCCGCCGTCGAACTCCACCGAGTTTGGCCGCCTCAACCCGAAGTACGTGTTCGACACTTTCGTGATCGGTTCCTCGAACCGCTTCGCCCACGCCGCCGCCGTTGCGGTCGCCGAGGCGCCGGCCAAGGCCTACAACCCGCTCTTCATCTACGGCGGCTCCGGCCTCGGCAAAACCCACCTGCTGCACGCGATCGGTCACTACGCCCGCCACCTCTATCACGGCATCCGCGTGCGCTACGTGAACTCGGAGGAGTTCACGAACGACTTCATCAACTCCATCCGCGACGACGAGGGAACGAGCTTCAAGCAGACGTACCGCAACGTCGACATCCTGCTCATCGACGACATCCAGTTCCTCGCGAACAAGGACGCGACGCAGGAGGAGTTCTTCCACACCTTCAACGCCCTGCACAACCACAACAAGCAGGTCGTCATTACCTCGGATCTGCCGCCCAAGCAGCTTGCCGGTTTCGAGGACCGCATGCGCTCGCGCTTCGAGTGGGGCCTGCTCACGGACATCCAGCCGCCGGAGCTCGAGACCCGCATCGCGATTCTGCGGAAGAAGGCGCATGCCGAGGGCCTCTCCGCGCCGGACGATGTCATGGAGTACATCGCCTCGAAGATCTCCACCAACATCCGCGAGCTCGAGGGCGCCCTCATCCGCGTCACCGCGTACGCGTCGCTCAATCGTCAGCCGGTCACCTTGGACGTGGCGGAGCACGTGCTCAAGGACCTCATCTCCGACGAGGACGCCCAGGTCATCACGCCGCAGGCGATCGTCGCCCTGACCGCCGAGTACTTCGACCTGACGATCGAGGAGCTGAACTCGAAGTCCCGCACCCGAACGCTCGTGACGGCGCGTCAGATCGCCATGTACCTGCTGCGCGAGCTGACGGACATGTCGCTGCCGAAGATCGGCGAGTTGATGGGCGGGCGCGACCACACCACGGTCATCCATGCCGATCGCAAGATTCGCGAGCTCATGGCAGAGCGCCGGGCCATCTACAACCAGGTCACCGAGCTCACGAACAAGATCAAGCAGCAGCACCGCGACTGAGTTCCACCCCCTAAAAACAGCCACATGCCGGTGAAAATCGGCCTTCGGTGGACAAGTCAGTGGACAGGCCGGGGACAAGCTGTGGGCGAGTGGGGTCTACCTGTGGACGCTGTGGATGGGACCGAGTTTCATACACAAGGCCTGGCACTCAGTGCCGGACCTCATCGACAGGTCATCAACAGGCGACTTCCGTGAGATATCGGGGCAAAACCGAGTTTTCCACAAATTCCACAGCGGTTATTAACACTCCCACTCTTCCTTCAGCCACCAAACAACATGTTCACTCCGCCCCAATCCGTCCGATCCGAAAACGGATCAGCTTTCGGATCAATCGCTGAGCCGTCGGGTGGAACCGCATCCCACCGTCTCCCTCACAGCCGTTGACGTGAGCTGCGCTTCACTGATGCACTCGAGATCGTCAGGGCTACGCCGGAAGGTAGGCTGACAGTCCTGATCTCCTCCGTATCGAAGCCCGTGAAGCCAGGGCGAAAGGTGGCCACCCGTGAAGTTCAGCGTGGAACGCGACGTCCTCACCGAGGCGGTGACATGGACGGCCAGGTCCCTCGCCCAGCGTCCGGCGTCTCCCGTCCTGGCAGGCATCCTCATCACGGCTTCCTCCGGCATCGTCACTCTCGAGGGCTTCGACTACGAGACGAGTGCCCACCTGGAGATCGAGGCTCAGATCGAGGAGGAGGGGACCATCCTCGTCTCCGGCAAGCTCCTCGCGGAGATCTGCCGCAGCCTCCCCCAGCAGGCGGTGACGGTCGAGACCGACGGCACCAAGGTCCAGGTTCGCTGCGGCCGCTCTCGCTTCCACCTCGCGACCATGCCGGTCAGCGAGTACCCCACGCTTCCGGCCCAGCCCGAGGTCCTCGGCCTCGTCGACGGCGCCGAGTTTGCCCATGCCGTGGCCCAGGTCATCGTTGCGGCGTCCAAGGACGACACCCTGCCGATCCTGACCGGCATCAAGGTCGAGTTCGACGACGACCACATGACGCTGCTCGCCACCGACCGCTACCGCCTCTCGCTGCGCGAGCTCGCCTGGCGCCCGGCCACCCCGGGCATCCAGACCTCCGCGCTCATTAAGGCCCGCACCCTCTCCGAGGCCGCCAAGACTCTCGGCGGCGCCGGCGATCTGACCCTTGCGCTCTCGCCCAAGGGAGATCTCATGGGCTTCTCCTCGGGGGCCCGCCGCACCACCACCCTGCTGGTGGACGGCGACTACCCCAAGATCCGCTCGCTCTTCCCCGAGAGCTCTCCGATTCACGCCTCCGTGCGGACCTCCGAGCTCGTCGAGGCCGTGCGCCGCGTGTCCGTCGTGGCCGAGCGCAACACCCCGGTCCGCCTGCAGTTCACGCAGGGCCAGGTGGCCCTGGACGCCGGCACCGGCGAAGACGCGCAGGCCGAGGAGAGCATCGAGACGCTGCTGGACGGCGAGGACATCACCGTGGCGTTCAACCCTGCCTACCTCTCCGAGGGCCTGGCCGCGTTCGACTCCGAGTTTGTGCGCTTCTCGTTCACCTCCGCGCCCAAGCCGGCCATGCTGACCGCTCAGAAGGAGGAAAGCGGCGAGGACAACGACGCCTACCGCTACCTCGTCATGCCGGTGCGCCTGCCGAACGCCTGAGAACCCTCGTTTCAGGGGGCGCTTTTTGGCGCCCCCTGAGGCGTTTCAACACCCAAGAGAAACGAGCACTGCGGCCCCAGCGACGTGGCTTGCGGAACCCGCCGATCCCTACGGAGGAATCGAAATGCATATCGGCATGATTGGCCTGGGCAAGATGGGTGGCAACATGCGTGAGCGCCTGCGCCGCGCTGGCCACACCGTCACGGGCTACGACCGCAACCCCGACGTCAGCGACGCTGCCACCGTTCAGGAGATGGTGCAGGCGCTGCCGGTCCCGCGCATCGTGTGGGTCATGGTGCCCGCCGGCGACATCACCGACGCAGTCATCGGCGAGCTCGGCGGCCTGCTCTCCGCTGGGGATCTCATCATCGACGGCGGCAACTCGCGCTTCACCGACGACGCGCGCCACGCGGCTCAGCTGGGCGCCAAGGGCGTTCGTTTCGTCGACTGCGGCGTCTCCGGAGGCGTCTGGGGCCTCGAGAACGGCTACGGCCTCATGGCCGGCGGCTCGCCCGAGGACATCGCCGAGCTCATGCCGATCTTCGATTCGTTGCGCCCCGAAGGCGAGCGCGCAGATTCCTTTGTCCACGTGGGCGAGGTCGGGGCCGGCCACTACGCCAAGATGGTCCACAACGGCATCGAGTACGGCCTCATGCAGGCCTACGCCGAGGGCTACGAGCTCCTGGAGCACAAGGACATCATCAAGGACGTCCCCGGCACGTTTAAGGCCTGGCAGAAGGGCACCGTCGTGCGCTCCTGGCTGCTGGACCTGCTCGTGAACGCCCTGGATGAGGATCCCGAGCTGGCCCAGGTGGCGCCGTGGGTCGAGGACTCCGGTGAGGGCCGCTGGACCGTCGAGGAGGCCATCGCCGAGGCCGTGCCGATGCCGGTCATCACCTCGGCGCTCTTTGCCCGTTTTGCCTCGCGCGACGACGCCTCGCCGCAGCTGAAGATGGTCTCCGCGCTGCGCCACCAGTTTGGTGGTCACGCGGTCAAGAAGGCCTAACCCCGTCGTGTTCGTCTCCCACCTCACGCTGCGTGATTTCCGCAGCTACGCCCTCGCCGAGCTCTCGCTCGAGGCGGGCACGAGCGTGCTCGTGGGGCACAACGGAGTGGGCAAGACCAACGTCGTCGAGGCGATCGGCTACCTGTCGACCCAGGCCTCGCACCGCGTCGCCAACGACGGCCCGCTCGTGCGATTCGGCGCCGAGCGGGCCATCGTCGGCGCGCGCGTGGAGCGCGGCAAGCAGGGCACGGCCGTGGAGCTCGAGGTCATTCCAGGCCGCGCCAACCGGGCGAGGATCAACCGCTCCAATCCCACGCGGGCCCGCGAGGCGCTGGGGATCGTGCGCAGCGTGCTGTTCGCGCCCGAGGACCTCGAACTCGTCAAGGGGGATCCCGGCGCGCGCCGTCGCTTCCTCGATGACCTGGTGGTGCAGCTGCGCCCCGACCAAGGCGCCGTCCGTGCTGACTACGAGCGGGTGCTCAAGCAACGCAACGCCCTGCTGAAGTCCGCCCGCGGCGCCGGGCGCCTGAGCTCCTCGCACGAGGCGACGCTCGACGTGTGGGACGCGCACCTCGCCGCCGCCGGCGCGCGCGTGCTGCGCAATCGCGTGCACGTGCTTGGCCTCGTGGCCCCGCACCTGGCGGAGTCCTACGCCTCCCTGACGGACGGTTCCAAGCCGGCCACGGCGCTGTACCTCAGCACCGTCACGGGCGACGCGGAACGCGTTGGTGTCCCCGGCGAGCCCGTCGCGGATCCGCGGCTCGTGGGGGCCTCGCTGCCCGAGTACGAGGCACTCCTGCTCGCGGCCCTCCAGGGCGCCCGCCGCCGCGAGGCCGAGCGCGGGGTGACGCTCGTGGGCCCGCACCGCGACGACGTCATGCTTGGCCTCGGCCCCGCCCCGGCCAAAGGCTTTGCCTCCCACGGCGAGACCTGGTCGCTGGCCCTCGCTCTGCGCCTGGCCTCCTACAGTGTCCTGACGGACGACGATCCGGCGCCGTCCGCGCGTCCGGTCCTCATGCTCGACGACGTCTTTGCCGAGCTCGACGCGAGGCGCCGCGCCAAGCTGGTGGCGACCGTGACGCAGGCCGAACAGATCATCGTGACCGCCGCCGTCCGCGAGGACGTGCCCGCCGAGCTCGACGCGCGCCTCATCCCGGTGGGCCCGGGCTGGGTGGGTGCGGAGCCGGAGCCCGCTGACGCATCGGCCGGGGCGGAACCTCACTCCGCCGAGCACCCCGAGCCGCGCGAGCTGCCGGGGGCGCACGAGCAGCCTGAGGCGGGCGGCGAGGCCGCCCCCGAGACCCCCGCCCGCGCCGTCGGGCAGGGTCCTGATGTGATGCCCGACGACGCCCGGGCACCCGGGGCGCCAGGCGTCGCCTTGGCGCCTGGCGCCGGAACCATCGCTTCCCTGCTCGGCGGTGAGCCGGCGTGAACGAGCCGCGCGAGTGGGTTCCCACGCCCGATCCGGTGGGAGAAGACGGCGCCGAGAACACCACAGAGGAACGGCCCGAGGGCCTACCTGGTGAGGTGACGATCGAGGAGGCGGACGCGCCGCGCGTGGCGCTGCAGCGCGCCAGGACCGCCGCCCAACAGCGCGGTGAGGTGCGCCGCGGGGCGGCTCAGGTGGCGCGGGCCCGTGAGAAGGCAGCCGCCCGCAAAGCGGCGGCGCGCGGTGAGCGCCCGGCGGGCGTGGCCCAGGACGACGAGGGCCGCGATCCGGTGGGTCTCGGCCGCGTCATCTCCTCGCTCGTGCGCTCACGCGGGTGGAGCGATCCCGTGGCGGTGGGTTCGGTGCTCACGCGCTGGGCCGAAATCGTGGGGCCGGAGATCGCCGCCCACACCGAGCCTGAATCCTTCGAAAACACCACCGTGGTGGTGCGCTGCGATTCGACATCGTGGGCCACGCAGCTGCGGCTCATGCAGCACACCGTGCTCAAGCGCTTCGACGCCACGGTGGGCGCGGGCGTCGTGACGACGCTCAAGGTGCTCGGGCCCGCCGGCCCGTCGTGGAAGCACGGCCTGCGCACCGCCCCCGGAGGGCGGGGTCCGCGCGATACCTACGGGTAGCCTGCGCCAAGCGGCCCGAACCGCTGGAAGGGCCTTCAGCGCTCCGAGGGGGCGCCTCGGAGCGAACACCCTCCCAGCGTCCTCGGAGGCTGAGAGGGGCGTTTTTGGGCCATAGGCGCAATAAACCGCCCTCAGAACGCCCCGTTTTTGGGCCGCGCGCGGTAGAATGGAAAGGCCTTTCCGGTGTCCAGCGCGGGACCGGAGGGGTTGCACTTCCACCAGCTGCGCGCAAGGAGCCCGGAACACCCGTGACTGAGCAGAACCAGCAGACCCCCGAGGATTCGGGCGCCCAGACCGTCGAGAACGCCATCGAGGTCCACGCCCACGCAGGCACCGGCAACGTCGGCAACGGCAAGGTCACCGAGGAGTACGGCGCCTCGGCGATCACCGTGCTCGAGGGCCTCGAGGCAGTGCGCAAGCGCCCCGGCATGTACATCGGCTCCACGGGTGCCCGCGGATTGCACCACCTCGTCTACGAGGTCGTCGACAACTCCGTGGACGAGGCCCTGGCCGGCTACTGCGACACCATCCGCGTGACGCTGCAGGAGGACGGCGGCGTCCGCGTCGAGGACAACGGCCGCGGCATCCCCGTGGACATCCACCCGACCGAGGGCAAGCCCACGGTTGAGGTCGTCATGACGATCCTGCACGCCGGCGGCAAGTTCGGCGGCGGCGGCTACGCCGTCTCTGGCGGCCTCCACGGCGTGGGCATCTCGGTCGTCAACGCGCTCTCCCGCCGCGTCGTGACCAAGGTCAAGCGCGAGGGCTACGAGTGGGACGCCGAGTTCGGCAACGGCGGCAACGTCGTCAAGGGCCTCACCCGCGGCGAGGCGACGGAGGAGACGGGCACGACCCAGACCTTCTACGCCGATCCCGAGATCTTCGACACCACCGAGTTCGACTTCGAGACGCTGCGCGCCCGCTTCCAGCAGATGGCCTTCCTCAACAAGGGCCTGCGCATCGTCCTGACCGACGAGCGCTCGTTCGAAGAGGACGGCGAGGAGGTCGCGTCCGACGACGAGTCGGTCGAGACCGCCGTTCCGCGCCACCGCACGGTGGACTACAAGTACGACGAGGGCCTGCTCGACTACGTCAAGCACCTCAACACGGCCAAGAAGGTGGAGCTCATCCACCCGGATGTCATCGCCTTCGAGGCCGAGGACACCGAGCGCAAGATCTCCGTGGAGATCGCCATGCAGTGGACCTCCGCCTACTCGGAGTCGGTTCACACCTACGCCAACACGATCAACACCCACGAGGGCGGCACCCACGAAGAGGGCTTCCGCGCGGCGATGACCGGCCTCATCAACCGCTACGCCCGCGAGCAGAACTTCCTGCGCGAGAAGGACGAGAACCTCACGGGTGACGACATCCGCGAGGGCCTCACCGCCGTCATCTCGGTCAAGCTCGGCGAGCCCCAGTTCGAGGGCCAGACCAAGACCAAGCTCGGCAACTCCGTGGCCAAGGGCTTTGTGCAGGGCGTCGTCAACGACGGGCTCGGCGATTGGCTCGAGCGCAATCCCGGCGCCGCCAAGGACATCGTCCGCAAGGCCCAGCTCTCGGCCCAGGCCCGCATCGCCGCCCGCAAGGCGCGCGACACGGCCCGCCGCAAGTCGCCCCTGGAGACGTTCGGCATGCCGGGCAAGCTCTCGGATTGCTCCTCGAAGAACCCCGCGGAGTGCGAGGTCTACATCGTGGAGGGCGACTCCGCCGGCGGCTCCGCCAAGCGAGGACGCGACCCGCGCACGCAGGCCATCCTGCCGCTGCGCGGCAAGATCCTGAACGTGGAGCGCGCCCGCCTCGACCGCTCCCTCGGCAACGCCGAGATCCAGTCGATGATCACGGGCTTCGGCACCAACATCGGCGAAGAGTTCGACATCTCCAAGCTGCGCTATCACAAGATCGTGCTCATGGCCGATGCCGACGTGGACGGCCAGCACATCACCACGCTGCTGCTCACGGTGCTCTTCCGCTTCATGCGCCCGCTCATCGAGCACGGCCACGTGTACCTGGCCCAGCCGCCGCTGTACCGCATCAAGTGGTCAAACGCCCCGCACGACTACGTCTTCTCCGACGCCGAGCGCGACGCGGCGCTCGCCAAGGGCTACGCCAACAACCAGCGCCTGCCCAAGGACAACGGCATCCAGCGCTACAAGGGCCTGGGCGAGATGGACTACCACGAGCTCTGGGACACCACGATGGACCCGGCCCACCGCACGCTGCTGCAGGTCACCATGGACGACGCCGCCGCGGCCGACCAGGTCTTCAGCGTCCTCATGGGCGAGGACGTCGAGGCGCGCCGCGACTTCATCCAGCAGAACGCCAAGGACGTCCGCTTCCTTGACATCTAACGGTGCCCCTCGCCTGATGCGCCCTGCGCGTCAGGCGAGGCGCGGCACCTGGCGCGGCCCCGCCGTCGTGCCTTCAAAGACTTCCCTGACACACACGTGAGGAACTGTTCACTATGAGTGACGAGATCCAGCCCCAGGATGGGGCGGACGAGCAGCCGCTGACGGGTGCCATCGTCGACAAGGTCAGCCAGGTTGACCTGCAGACCGAGATGCAGCGCTCCTACCTCGACTACGCCATGGCGGTCATCGTGGGGCGCGCGCTGCCCGACGTCCGCGACGGCCTGAAGCCCGTGCACCGCCGCGTCATCTACGCGATGTACGACGGCGGCTACCGCCCGGACCGCGGCTTCAACAAGTGCGCCCGCGTGGTCGGCGAGGTCATGGGCCAGTACCACCCGCACGGCGATACCGCGATCTACGACACCCTCGTGCGCCTCGTCCAGGACTGGACCATGCGCTACCCGCTCGCGCTGGGCCAGGGCAACTTCGGCTCCCCCGGCAACGACGGCGCCGCCGCCCCGCGTTACACCGAGACCAAGATGGCCCCGCTGGCCATGGAGATGGTCCGCGACATCCACGAAGACACCGTGGATTTCGTGCCGAACTACGACGGCAAGAACCAGGAGCCCACGGTCCTGCCGGCGCGCTTCCCGAACCTGCTCGTCAACGGCTCCGCCGGCATCGCCGTGGGCATGGCCACGAACATCCCGCCGCACAACCTCCGCGAGGTGGCCGACGGCGTGCAGTGGGCGCTCGAGCACCCCGAGGCCACGCGCGAGGAGCTGCTCGAGGCGCTCATCCAGCGCATCCAGGGCCCCGACTTCCCGACCGGCGCCCGCATCCTGGGCCGCAAGGGCATCGAGGACGCGTACCGCACGGGCCGCGGCTCCATCGCGATGCGCGCCGTGGTTGACGTCGAGGAGATCCAGGGCCGCACGTGCCTCGTCATCACCGAGCTGCCGTACCAGGCCAACCCCGACAACCTGGCGATCAAGATCGCCGACCTCGTCAAGGACGGCAAGATCCAGGGCATCGCGGATATGCGCGATGAGACCTCGGGCCGCACGGGCCAGCGCCTCGTCATCGTGCTCAAGCGCGACGCCGTCGCCAAGGTGGTGCTGAACAACCTCTACAAGCACACCGAGCTGCAGCAGAACTTCTCGGCGAACATGCTCGCGCTCGTGGACGGCGTGCCGCGAACCCTGTCCCTCGACGCGTTCATTCGCCACTGGGTCAGCCACCAGATGGACGTCATCGTGCGCCGCACGCGCTTCCGCCTGGCCAAGGCCGAGGCGCTCGCGCACATCCAGCTCGGCCTGCTCAAGGCCCTGGATGCGCTGGACGAGGTCATCGCGCTCATCCGTCGCTCCCCCACCGTGGAGGAGGCCCGCGAGGGCCTGAAGTCCATGCTGGACATCGACGATGACCAGGCCAACGCGATTTTGGACATGCAGCTGCGCAAGCTCGCCGCCCTGGAGCGCAAGAAGATCCAGGAGCTCTACGAGCAGCTCATGGCCGAGATCGCCGGCTACAAGGTGATCCTCGAGTCCCCCGCGCGCCAGCGCGAGATCATCTCCGAGGAGCTCCAGGAGATCGTTGACCGCTTCGGCGACGACCGCCGCACCGAGATTGTGCGCGGCTTCGACGGCGACATGTCCATCGAGGACCTGATCCCCGAAGAGGACATGGTCGTCACGATCACCCGTGGCGGCTACGTCAAGCGCACGCGCACCGACAACTACCGCAGCCAGAACCGCGGCGGCAAGGGCGTCAAGGGCGCCCAGCTGCGCGGCGACGACGTGGTGGAGCACTTCTTCGTGACCACCACGCACCACTGGCTCGCGTTCTTCACGAACCTCGGTCGCGTGTACCGCATCAAGTGCTACGAGCTGCAGGAGGCCGGGCGCGACGCCAAGGGCCAGCACGTGGCCAACCTGCTCGCGTTCCAGCCGGACGAGAAGATCCAGCAGGTGCTCGCGCTGCGCGACTACGAGCAGGCCCCCTACCTGGCACTCGCCACGCGCAACGGCCTCGTGAAGAAGACGCGCCTGTCGGAGTACGACACCAACCGCTCGGCCGGCGTCATCGCGATCAACCTGCGCGACGGCGACGAGCTCGTCTCCGCCGCGCTGGTCTCCGAGGAAGACGACCTCATGCTCGTCTCCAAGCTGGGCCAGTCGGTGCGCTTCACCGCGACCGATGAGGCGCTGCGCCCCATGGGCCGCGCGACCTCCGGCGTAACGGGCATGAAGTTCCGCGAGGGCGACGAGCTCCTGGCCGCCGATGTGGTGGCCCCCGAGTCCTTCGTGTTCACGGTGACCGACGGCGGCTTTGCCAAGCGTTCCCCCGTGGACGAGTACCGCGTGCAGGGCCGCGGCGGCCTGGGCATCAAGGTGGCCAAGCTCCCTGAGGACCGCGGCGAGCTGGTCGGTGCGCTCATCGTGGACGAGGCCGACGAGGTGCTCGTCGTGATGGCCTCCGGCAAGGTGGTCCGCACGGCCGTGGACCAGGTCCCGGCCAAGGGGCGCGACACCATGGGCGTCATCTTCGCCAAGCCGGACAAGAAGGACCGGATCATCGGCGTGGCCAAGAACCGCGACGAGCAGATCGAGGACGAGGACGCCGAGTCCGAGGGCGCCGAGACGGCCGAGCACCAGGCGGATGCAGGCCTCTCCCAGGGTTCGGACGGTACAGTGTCCGAGGATCAGGGCAACGCGGAGCCGGTTGACGGCGACGCCGAGGCCCAGGAGCAGAACCACGGAGGCAACGAGTGAGCACGCCCAACACGCCCGGGGGTAGGGCCCCCCGTCCCCAGCAGCCGAGGACGGCGACAGCGCGTCCGGCGCAGGCGCCGCGTACCGCTCAGCCGACGCAGGGCGCACCGCGCCAGGCTCAGCCGGGCCGCACGGCTCAGCCCGTGGCCCGTCCGGCCGCGGCCGGCGCCAAGGGTGCCCCGGCCCGCCCGGGCCAGCGCCCCGCGCAGCAGGGGCTCGTGCGTCCCGCGCCGAAGGCCAAGGTCCGCAAGGCCCGCCTGCTCGTCTCCAAGGTGGACGTCTGGTCGGTCCTGAAGCTCGCCTTCCTGCTCTCGGTGGCGCTCGGCATCATCACGGTGGTCGCCGCCGTGCTGCTGTGGCTCGTCTTCGATGTGGCCGGCGTGTTCAACCAGATCAACTCGCTCGTCGCCACGGTGCTCGGCAATACCGGCACCGCGTTCGATGTGAAGTCGTACCTGTCCATGGGCCAGGTGACGAGTTTCGCCGTCATCATCGCCGTGGTGAACGTGGTGCTGCTGTCGGCGCTGTCGATGATCGCCGCGTTCATCTACAACCTGGCCTCCGGCCTGGTGGGCGGCGTGTCCGTCACCCTGACGGACGACTAGTTTCCAGCTTGTCTGGGGCCGGACGAGGCCCCGATTTGGTTCCTCGTCCGGTCTTAGGTAAAGTTGTACCGTCCCCACGGGGATGGAAGAGGGCGTATAGCTCAGGCGGTTAGAGCGCTTCGCTGATAACGAAGAGGTCCCAAGTTCAAGTCTTGGTACGCCCACGGATTCCTCTTTCTCACCACCCTCAGAGGTGAACATGAAGAAGATTCTTCTGCTGGCACTGGCCGCAGTCGGAGCGGTCGTTGGATACCGCCGATACCAAGAGAGAGCCGCTACCAAGGCCTCCTGGAAATCTGCAACGGATTCCGTAGACTGAACCGAACCTCCTCGGGGGTATGGCGCAATTGGTAGCGCACCTGCTTTGCAAGCAGGGGGTTAGGGGTTCGAGTCCCCTTACCTCCACCGAAGAATGAAGAAGAGCCCGGACCGCTTGGTCCGGGCTCTTCTTCGTGGTCCCCGAATGCGGCGATCACGCGCTACGGGAACCAATCCGGGGAGAGCTCGTCGCTCGCAAGCAGCTCCGCCGTTTCCACCGCGCCGAACCACTTGACGTCCAGCGGGCCCAGGAAAGCATGCAGCTTGTCCGCCGTGTCGAAGATGAACTCGTCGTGGGAGGAACCCAAGCTGACTTGGCTCTCGGCGGTGCGCAACACGCACACCCAGTAGCTCTCGATGAGCCCGAGCATCTCTTCTGCAGGAAGTTCCCTCCAGCGCAAGGACTTCACCCGGGTGAGGTCCTCCCCCGGGGATCCATTGACGTCGATCACCACAAAGTGGTCGGGGAACTGGCCTGCCCGCGTGCGCCCGAGGAAGTCGGCTCTGCCGCGGCCCAGCTCGGCCTCACTCGGCCCTGAGCTCTGCCCCGCAGGGCGTTCCGCGTCCACTGTGCGCAGGTGATCGGCATAGAGCAGTTCTCGTCGGGCACGGCGCCCCCACGGGCGGCGAAGGCTCAACATGGGGCACGTCCTTGGTGGTGATTCGACGCGAGGCCCCTCCCCCAACGGGGAAGGGGCCTCGCGTGAGGTGAAAGATCGGCGTCGAGCGGTGATCAGGCCTTCTCGGCAGCCTTCTTCGCGGCCTCCGCAGCCTTGGCAGCTGCATTGGCGACCTTGGCGCCGGCGTCCTTCGCGACGTCGGCCGTCTTCTCGGCGACGTCCTTCGCCGCGTCCTTGGCGTCCTCGGCGACGTCGGCGGCCTTGTCAGCCACCTTCTCGCCGGCGTCCTGGGCCGCGTCCTTCGCCTCGGAGGCCTGCTCCTTGACGGACTCGGCGGCGTGCTTGGCGGAGTCGGCGATCTTGGACTTCACGTCCACCAAGGGCACCGAACGCTCGCCGGCGGCGGTGTTGGCCTGCGTGGGGGCCTTCTCGGCCGGGGCCGGGTTCTTCCACGGGTCCTCGACGGGCTGCGAGGCCTTCCACACGGCGACGCCGGCGGCGACGATGCCGGAGAACAGGACGAACAAGAAGAAGCGCTTCTTGCCGCTCTTCTTCTTGGAGGCCTTCTCCTCCGCCTTGGCCTGCTCGGCGGCCTCCTTTGCCGCGGCTGCGGCGGCCTTGGCCTGCGCCTTGAGATCCTTCTTTGACACCTTGAGCTGCTTGCTCACCTTGTCGCTTCCCTTCTTGACGTTCTCGGTCACGGCCTGGGCTAGCCCCTGGGCCTTGGCGGTCGC
Source organism: Galactobacter sp. (assembly GCA_022712075.1). Taxonomy (GTDB): domain Bacteria; phylum Actinomycetota; class Actinomycetes; order Actinomycetales; family Micrococcaceae; genus Galactobacter. The sequence continues at coordinate 7,196 of JALAHE010000310.1, read as the reverse complement.
CTCGCGGCCAGCCTCCTTGGCACCGTCCAGGGCCTTTTCAGCCGCGTCGCTCGCGCGCTCCGAAACCTCGGCCACGCCGTGCTGGACGTTCTCGGTCACTGCCGCGGCTCCGGCCTGGGCCTGCTCGCCGAGCTCGTGGAGCTTGGGCGTGGCGTTCTCCTGGACTTTGTCGACGAACTCGGCAGCGCGCTCCTTGGCGGTCTCCAGGCCCTCGTGGATCTTGGGGGCCACCTGCTCGTAGCCCTGGCTTAGCGCCTCGGCCGCGGCCTGGACACGCGGTGCGGCCCACTCGCGCACGCTCTCCACGGTGTCAGAGACCGTGCGCTGAACATCGCGGGCAATGGAATTCTTGCTGGTCATAACTCCCCGTTTCGTCATGGCGTGGTCTCGTTAGCCTACTTCCCTGAGCGCGCATTGCGCCGCGTGGGGCTGATCTGGCGCCTGGGTGTTCACTGAACGCTGAGGCGGCGCCGTGCCTGCGGACGGGGCTCCATGAAAGAATGAGGTCATGACCGCGATTCCCACGCACAAGGCGACCATCCACACGAACCAGGGCGACGTCGTCGTCAACCTGTTCGGCAACCACGCGCCCAAGACGGTGCAGAACTTCGTTGGCCTGGCCACGGGTGAGATCACCTGGGTCGACCCGGCGACCGGCGAGCAGCGCAACACCCCGCTGTACGACGGCACGATCTTCCACCGCATCATCCAGGACTTCATGATCCAGGGCGGCGACCCGCTGGGTCAGGGCGTCGGCGGCCCCGGCTACCAGTTCGACGATGAGATCCACCCCGAGCTGGACTTCACCGCCCCCTACAAGCTGGCCATGGCCAACGCCGGCATCCGCATGGGCAAGGGCACCAACGGCTCGCAGTTCTTCATCACCTCCGTGCCGACCACCTGGCTGCAGGGCAAGCACACCATCTTCGGCGAGGTTGCCGACGAGGCCTCCAAGGCCGTCGTTGATGGCCTGAACGCCGTCGCCACCGATGGCCGCGACAAGCCGCTCGAGGACGTCGTCATCTCCTCGATCGACATCGAGGCCCTCTGAGCCTTTTGCTCTCTCGTCCCGCGGGGGCGGTTGCCGGCCTGATGGTTCGGCGGCCGCCCCCGTGGCGTCTTGACCCTGCCGCCGCGCGCCAAGCGCGCCGCCCCACCCGTTCCTCGAAGGAGCCGCTCGAGCATGAGCACCCAGCCCACGCCCCCGCAGGACGTCCCGCACTGCCCGCGCCACCCGGACCGGGTCAGCTACGTTCGGTGCCAGCGCTGCGGCCGCCCGGCCTGCCCCGAATGCCAGCGGCCCGCCCCCGTGGGCGTGCACTGCGTCGATTGCGTGCGCGAGGCCCAGGCGGGCGCGCGCCAGGTGCGCTCCACGAGCGGCGTCGTGATCCGAGCCCGCAGGCCGCTCGTCACCTACACCGTCATGGCCCTGTGCGTCATCGGCTACCTTCTCCAGCTCTTTGTGCCCGGCTTCTCGCAGACCTTCGTCGAGTGGAACCTGGCGCTCGGGGCCGAGCCCTGGCGCATGCTGACGGCCGGCTTCCTCCACGACACCTCCAACCCGCTGCCGGTGCACCTCGCGCTGAACATGCTGTCCCTATGGTTCCTCGGCCGTGCGCTCGAGCCAGTGCTCGGGCACTGGCGCTTCGCGGCGGTCTTCTGCCTCGGTGTGATCGGCGGCAGTGTGGCGCAGGCGCTGCTCACCGACCCGACGACCTCGGGCTGGGGCGCCTCCGGAGGCATCTTCGCGATCGGCGCCGCGCTGCTCGTCGAGCTGCGGCACGACCGGCAGTCGCTCATCTCGATGGCCGTGGTGCTCGGCATCAACCTCGTGTACGGCTTCACGATCGGCGTCAACATCTCGTGGCAGGCGCATGTGGGCGGCCTCGTGACGGGTCTGCTGCTCGGCGGCATCTACGCGAGCGGCGCCAAGGTCAAGAACCGCGGCAGCTATCACGTGCTGTGCACGGTGGTCGTGGGGATCGCGTTGATCTGGGCCGGCATGTCCCTCGGCTTCCACGCGTGGGACATCTATCGAGAGCAGGTCTACGCCTCGTAGCAACGCACGACGACGCTGGCTCGGCCTCCCGCCGATTCGTCGCCCCCGGTGACCGTCAGGTCCCGGGGGCGAGTGCGTGGTGGGCGTGGATTCCCGGCTGAGGGTGGGTGTACACAGGCTTACCCACAGCCCTTGTGCACAATGTGGACAACTTACACGCGTGTCATTCGCGAGGTCGTGCTGGAACGCGGTGCCAGTCGATCCCTAGCACTCCGCGGTTCGCGGGAAAGAGACTGCCACGCAACTTGATATATACGTGGTTGTGCACAGACCTTATCCACGGCTGTGGACAACTTTTGTGCACCGAGGGTGGATAGTTCGTGGACATCGGCCGACTCGGCGCGGCCGGGTGGCCCGAAACGCGGTCTCAGCGGAGGGATATCCAGGTTCCGGCCACCGTTTCTCCACAGATCATCCCCATGATGTGGACAACTTACATCGATGTGATTCGGCGGGCTCGCGCGGCCCGGAGTACCCGTCATTCCGCAGAATCGAGGGGACGGCGGGGGCAGTATTCCGCGAGGACGGGCAAGCCGGCGCGGGGATGCCCGTCGCTATTCACAGCTGTGGATAACTCTTGTGAACATCATGTGCACGGCTCGGTCGCCGGTGGGGCGACAAGATCCACCCTTGGCACGACCGTCAGGGCTGGCGTAGGCTCTCGCCAAAAGTGATTGGGAGAACTCAATGATTGGAGTCGCCGTGACGATCCCCGAACCGCTCGCCGCCGCGGGCGTCCGCTTCCGTGCCGCGAGCTGGGACGACCTCGCAGCGCTCAACGCGCTCGCCAACCGTGTGGCCGTCGCGGATGACACCGACGAGCTCATTGAGCTGGAGGATCACGCCGAGGAGTGGCGCCGAGCCGACTTCGCGCCGGAGCTGGACGTTCTGCTTGCCCTCGACGAGGACGGCGCCGTGGTGGGGTGGGCGGAGGCCGGGGTGAGTTCCGCCCCGCGCGACGGTGCGATCCGCGCCTACGCAGGCGGCGCCGTGGCCCCAGAACGCCGCGCGGAGGGGATCGGCACGGAGCTGCTGGCCTGGGGTGCCGAGCGTTCCGCGGCTAAGGCGGCTGGCCTGCACCCCGGGGTGCGTGTCGTCGTCTCCGGCTGGGGACGCGAGGAGTCCTCGGACTCGGCCGAGCTCCTGCGCTCGGCTGGATTTACGCCGGCGAGGTACTTCTCGGATATGCGCGTCGAATTTGCGGGCTGGGACCCGGCGGAGTCTGCGCAGCCGCTGGGTGATCCCGGCTCGGTGCACGTGCGCCAGCCCGGCCCCGAGGATGAGGAGGGCGTGCGCCAGGCCCACAACGAGGCCTTCCAGGATCACTGGGGCTCGAGCGAGCAGACGACCCAGCGCTGGGGAGAAATGTGGAGCAAGCGCGTCTTCCGCCCCGAGCTCTCCAGGATCGCGGTGGACGCGGTCAGCGGCGAGGTCCTGGCCTATGTGCTCAGCGAGATCTGGGTGGAGGGTGAGCAGTACGTCTCGCTGGTGGGCACGCGCCGCGCTGCCCGCGGGCGCCGGCTCGCCTCGGTGCTGCTGGGTGGGGTGCTGGAGGCCGGCAAGGCGGCGGGCCTGAGGAAGGCCGAGCTCGGCGTGGATGCCGCGAGCCCCACGGGCGCCAACGGCGTGTACGAGCGGGCCGGGTTCGAGCTCGTGCGCACGGGTGTGACGATGGATCGCCCGGCCTGAGGGTCCCGCCGAGAAACACTCGGCGAGACCTCTGGTTACTTGAGGGTAACTTCACCTAGGGTTGCCCCATGAACGCCACCACGCGCCGTCGTGCACCGCTGTCCGCCGCGAAGCGCCTTCTCGGCGCCCCGCGCCGCGCCCTCGGCCGCGGCATGGCCAATCCGGCCGTGCTGCGCCGGGGCATGAGCCTGTGGCCGCCCTTCCTCGGCGCCGGCGTGGTGGTCGAGGAGCTGGATCGGGAGTGGCGCAGCGCCCAGGTGCGCCTGCGCCGCTCCCCGCTCAACGCCAACTACGTTGGCACGCAGTTCGGCGGCAGCCTCTTCTCGATGTGCGACCCCTGGTTCATGCTCCTCGTGCTGCGGCGCCTGGGCCCCGGCTACGTGGTGTGGGACCGCCGCGGCGACATCGAGTTCGTGGCGCCGGGGCGCACCGCGGTGCGGGCGCGCTTCGAGGTGAGCGATGAGCGGATCGCCGCGATCAAGGAGGCGGCCGCGGGCGGCGACAAGGTCCTCGAGTGGTTCGAGGCCGACGTCAAGGATGCGCGGGGCGAGGTGGTGGCCCGCTATCGCAAGCAGGTCTACGTGCGGGCCAAGCGGCCCTGAGGCGGCTCAGCCCTTGGGGATGGGCGGGCCGAGGATGAGCAGCACGGTCACGATGACGCCCACGAGGACCACGCCGAGCACGATCGCGAGCGCCGCGTGGCGCAGGCACCAGGCCTGCAGGCGCTCGATCGGGCCGGACGGCTCCTCTCCCCCGGCGCCGAGGCGCCAGCTCGTCCCCAACAGGCCTGCCTTCAAGGTGTTGCGCTCGAACGGGTAGGTGCAGAACGGGACGATGGCGCTGAGCAGGCCCAGCGCGCCGCGGCCCGCGCTCCAGCGGCCGTCCACCCACACGAAGACCGTCACGACGCAGTACGAGACGAAGACGATGCCGTGCAGCATGCCGGCCACGGGCACCACGGCCGGCGTCATGTCGGTGTACTTGAGCGCCATGCCGAAGAGCAGCAGGGCCCACGTGATCATCTCGCCGAGGGCCAGCGCCCCGTAGAGGCGGCGGGGCGAGAAGCGTCCCTCTGGCTCGGCGGAGCCCTGGGTCGGTGTGTTCTGGGCTGGCGTGCTCATGCTGATCCCCGGATCGGTCGTCACGGATTCTTTTCGACAAGGCGTCGGTAAAGAAGTATAGCCGGAGAACAAGAACGGCCCGGGCCGCCGAGGGGGCGATCCGGGCCGGTGGCGCGGTCAGTCCGCGCGAGCAAAGAGGGGCGCTAGTCGCGCCAACCCATCATCATGATGAAGCCCACGAGGGCCAGGCCGAAGCCGATCAGGATGTTCCAGTTGTTGATGCCGGGGATGGGCAGTCCAACGCCGACCATCGCGGCGATGTAGTACGTGACGATCCACAGCAGGCCCACGATCATGAGGCCGAACATGATGGCCTTGTACCAGGTGGGAACCGGCTTGAACTCGCGCTGCTGGCGCTCCCGCTTTGCCTCGCGCTGCGCCTCGGCGGCTGCGCGCTTCTCGGGGTTGCCGATCTTGGCGATGTCCTTGTCGAGCGACTCGGACTTTCGGGGCGAGGTGGACTCTGGCACGGTTTCCTCCTGCGACCCCTGTGATGAGGCCGACGGGCGATAGGCTGGACCGACCCATCGCGCACGCGCGGGGTCGGCAACATACTAACTGTTCAACGCTCCGGCGACGGGGAAGGAGCCAAGTGGCACGGAATCAGCCGCGGCGGGCCGCGCCGCGACGTGGTGTCATCTCGATGCTCGTGGGGGGCCTCGGCGAGATCCTCCTGACCCTCGGAGTGGTCCTGCTCCTCTTTGTGGTGTGGCAGCTCTGGTGGACCAACCTCGAGGCGGACAACACCCAGAACTCCGCGCTCAAGGCCATCTCGCAAGACTTCAAGCCGGTCACGACCGGCGGCAAGGACGGGGAGAAACCCCCGACCGTGCCCAAACACCCCATCGAGGGAAAGGTCTGGGGCGTGCTCTACGTCCCGGCCTTCGGCGAGGCCTACGCCAAGCCCATCGCCGAGGGCGTCGGCATGGACGTGCTGGACACCGTAGGCGTTGGCCACTACCCCACCACGCAGATGCCGGGCCAGGTCGGCAACGTGGCCCTCGCGGGCCACCGCCAGACCCACGGCCAGGTCTTCTGGGACATGGACAAGCTCAAGGCCGGCGATAAGGCCTACGTTCAGACCGCGGCCGGCCTGTACACCTACACGTACCGCTCAACGCAGATCGTGGCGCCCGACCGCGGCGACGTCCTGTTCCCCGTGCCGGGCGAGTCCGGCACCAAGGCAACGGAGAAGCTGCTGACGCTGACCACGTGCCACCCGCCGTTCACGACGGACCTGCGCATGATCGTGCACCTCGAGCAGACCGCCTTCACGCCGGCCGATAAGGCCTACCCCGCGGAGATCCGCGACCTCGTGAAGAAGACCACCGACGTAGGAAAGGACTGAGACCCATGTACGCCTGGCTCTTCCGCCACCTGCCCGGACCCCTGTGGATCCGCATCATCCAGACGCTGCTCCTCGTGGCGCTCGTGGTCCTCGTCCTCATGAACTACGTCTTCCCCTGGGCCAGCCAGTACTCACCGTGGACCGACTCCACGGTGGGCGCCGCAGCCCTCTCCCCCGCCGCACCATAGAAGAAAGCCGGCCAACGCATGAGCACCTCCGTCTTGGTGATCGATAACTACGACAGCTTCGTCTTCACGCTCGTCGGCTACCTGCGCGAGCTCGGGGCCGAGACCACCGTGATCCGCAACGACGATCTGCCCCTCGAGGAGGTCCTGCGGCTGGCCGAGGAGGCCGACGGTGTCCTCGTCTCCCCCGGCCCCGGCAACCCGGCTGGCGCCGGCGTGTGCCTCGACGTGATCCGCTGGTGCGGCGCGACGTCCACGCCCATGCTCGGCGTCTGCTTGGGCCACCAGGCGCTCGCCGAGGCCTTCGGCGGCGTCGTCTCGCACGCCGAGGAGCTCATGCACGGCAAGACCTCCCGCGTGCAACAGCAGGGCCACGCGCTCTTCGCCGGCCTCCCCGAGACCTTCACCGCCACGCGTTACCACTCGCTCGCCGTGGAACCGGCCACGGTGCCCGCGCAGCTCGAGGTCACGGCCGAGACCGCCGGCGGCGTCATCATGGGCCTGAGCCACCGCACGGCGCCCCTGTGGGGCGTGCAGTTCCACCCCGAGTCGGTCCTCACCGAGGGCGGCTACCAGATGCTCGGCAACTGGCTCGAGTCGCTTGGCCTGGAGGGCGCGGCCGCCAAGGCGGCCGGCCTCTCCCCCCTCATCACGCGCTGAGCGGTGCCCGACGGCGGGTGGTGACCACCCGCCGTCGGGCACCTGGAGCGCGCCGCACGCAAAGAACGGCGCCGGCGGCCCCCAAGGGGGGCGCCGGCCGCCGCCGTGGGGTAGGGGGCGGGTGGGAGGCGCTT